>CAZSOP010000572.1:0-2340 GCA_964608385.1 uncultured Cytophagia bacterium | reverse complement strand
ACCTCGTCAACGCTCATGCGGCGGCCGGTGAGTTCGAGAGCACCGGCATAGCAAACCTCAACACAGGCCCCAGCGGCAATACAGCGATCGCGAAGAAATCGCTTTTCATTTTCAATGAACTGGTGCGCATGTTGTTTACAGACGCGGATGCATTCGCCACAACCGATGCACTTTTGCGGAAACACCTGCAGCTCAGCAGAAGACCGAATGCCTTCCGGATTATGGCACCAGTAACAGTGCAGAGGACACCCTTTTAAAAAGACGGTGGTGCGGATACCGGGCCCGTCATGCAGGGAAAATCGCTGTATATTAAATACCAGTCCGTTTATCATATTTTGTCAGTATCGGCTCCACCAGACATCCTGATCCTTGATCTGCCAATTGGATTCTTTTTGCAAGCGGGTAAAAAGTGAGTTGAGATCGGGTGACGCATCAAGCGGAAGCATAACCGTTTTGTTCTGCATCGCCGACAGATAGGCGGCGTTAATAATCTCAACAGCAGCACGGCCGTCTGCGCCTCCCACCCTGGGTGTTTTGTCTTCAAGAATACAGTTACAAAAATGACGCAGCTCATTGAGGTATTGCCAGTTGTCGATCAGCTCTTCATGTGGATTCCAGGAGGTTTCCAGGGTGACATCGGTAACCCGGCTGGCGTCTTCATAAATTTTGATAATACCCGGCTCCAGCGAATGGGTGCTGTGAAATTTCCATTCCATCAACAGGGTGGCTTTTGTGCCGAATATCTCATAGGATTCGAGACCGCGGCGATGGGTCAGCATGGTGATGTGAAGACTGCTCATGCTGCCGTTATGGTGCTTCATCACCACCAGATCGAGATCGTCGTTTTCAAAACGGTTGCCCGCCACCAGCATCACGTGAGCGCTAACCGAGTCGACCTCGCCCATAAACCAACGGCAAATATCGATGGGATGCGATCCGTCCTCCTGCAAATAGCCGCCGCCGGAAATAAGCCGGTGGCGATAATTGGCATGTGCAGAGGTACGGGTGCGGGCGTTGTCCCAGATGGCGCGGAGCTCGAAAATATCGCCCAATCGGCCGCTGTCGATAATCTCTTTAACTTTGAGAAACGATTTATTAAAGCGTTTCATCAAAGCGATTTGTAA
The DNA here is from genome assembly GCA_964608385.1 of uncultured Cytophagia bacterium. GTDB lineage: Bacteria > Zhuqueibacterota > Zhuqueibacteria > Residuimicrobiales > Oceaniaggregativiventaceae > Oceaniaggregativivens_A. The sequence continues at coordinate 1,216 of CAZSOP010000572.1, read as the reverse complement.
CTTGACGTTATGGCGATTACAGGCTTCGATCATTCGATCGGCCTCTTCAATCGTCGGAGCCATCGGTTTTTCGCAAAAGACGTGTTTACCTGCCTGTGCTGCTTTAACCACCTGGTCGGCATCACGACAATGACGGCATCGATTTCATCGTTTGCGAGCATTTCATCCAGGTCGGTATAGAGATAGGCTGCTCCGGTCTGCTTTTGCAGTATTTGGGCGCGGTTCTTATCGACGTCCATACAGGCAACCAGTTTACCCTTTTCGAGATAATCGAAAAAGGAACCGTAAAGCGCCCCGGAGCCGAGACCACAGCCAATGAGACCGATATTGATCTTTTTCACAGGACTGTCCTCTTATGATACCTCTTTTAACGTACAAGAGAGTTACCGTTCATCAATGGGTAAATATAAAAAAGTCTGTTTTCGCTGAATTTAGTTCAATAACATAGCAAAGTCTGAATAATAATTCAAGTAAAATGTATACGAGCCTGAAGGGTTTTAAAAATAGTTTCAGGTTTGAGGATAAGGCGTAAGCATTTCTTTTTACTTTGAATTGAAAAGAGATATTGCTATTATTTTTCAAATGTTCTTTCAACTCTTGTCTGTAAGAGAGTCTCTTTAATGTCAAGAAATCATGTCATTTATCTATTTGTTCTTTTTTTATAGTTCCTTTGCAGGCGCAGCACGATCCCGGCTGCAATTGGTTGACGATGAAGGAACAGCAGCCGCTGGCGATGTTGATGCCGGGCGACAATGTTTATATCGATGATCCCGAGCACGAACTTAACGGTGAATTAGGATATTTCTTTTAGCACAAAAAAATGATATCAAAAAACTATGGGTAAAAAAAAAGTCCCCGCCAGGGGGCGAAAGCGTGGGGCGATCGGGTTGGGTTGCCCTGCTCGCAGGCCGTAAATTGAAGCGACACAACCCAGAGCAGTCGAACGGGATAAAAATGAATACCGATGAAAAAGTTTGGGCTAAAGCCCTTTTAAATACAATTCTAATAAAAATCTGCTTATTCTCGCCGGACTAAAGTCCGGATTATCGTGGGGTGCCCGGGAACCACGCGCTAAAGCGCGTGGCTATGAAAAATAAATGGTGTAAGGCCAAATATGCAGGACTTTTCTATTCCTGCAAAATGTTATCCTGACCTATGCATAAAAAAACAGCATAAAAAGAAATGGTATAGCCACCCAGGATAAATATGTCAGGAT
>CAZSOP010000571.1:0-2363 GCA_964608385.1 uncultured Cytophagia bacterium | reverse complement strand
TCTTGGCGAGCTTGGCGGTTTTGGGTACGCATTAACCGGATGATCCTAAAAAAGTGGCAATGAATGTCATTGGCGGCATGATCGACGATTTGATTGAAAAGTATAAACAGATAGAGTCGATTGAAGAATATTTGAAAAATGTTCAGGAAGATATTGCAGAACACATCGACATGTTCAAACCATCCCAGCAACAAAAAATCAATGAACAATCCCCGCAAGCCCAGCTTCAACTAAAAATGGTCAAAGAACAGACCTTTAGAAAGTATACGGTCAACATCCTGGTAGACAACACCAAACAAAAAGGCGTACCGGTGGTGGTTGAACGTAATCCCAGCTATCACAATTTATTTGGTCGCATCGAAAAAGAGATGCAAATGGGCGGCTATAGCACGGATTTTACCATGATCCGTCCGGGTTCCTTTCATCAGGCCAACGGCGGTTATTTGATCCTGCAGGTGGAGGATGTCTTAAAGAATTTTCTAAGCTGGGACAGCCTGAAACGGGCATTAACTTCCCGAGAGGTGCAAATCGAGGAACTGGGCGAACGGCTTGGATTTCTCTCTACTAAAACCCTTCGTCCGCAACCGATGCCGTTAAATGTCAAGGTTGTGCTGGTCGGTCGGCCGATCTACTATTATCTCCTACATCAATATGACGAAGAGTTCGCCGAACTGTTCAAAGTCAAAGCGGACTTACACTGAAATGGACCGGGATGACTCCCATATCAATGATTTTCTCAGCTTTGTTGCAAATTTTTGCAAAAAAGAAGATTTACTTTGTTTGACGAGGCTGGCGGTTTCGCGTTTGCTGCGGCATGCTTCCAGGCTAGCGGATGATCAGGAAAAAATTTCCACCCATTTCGGCACTTTGGCAGATGTGTTGCGCGAATCGCATTACTGGGCTAAAGAGGATGAAAGCGAAACGGTAAAAGAAGAACATGTGCAAAAGGCGATTGATGCTAGAATCTACCGGTCGAGCATGATCAAAGAAAAATTACAAGAGATGGCTGAGCGAGACACTCTATTGATCGATACCACGGAAAGCCACGTCGGACAGGTCAACGGTCTCTCTGTGATCGATTTAGGTAACTATCGCTTTGGAAAGCCGACGAGAATAACTGCCACTGCCGGTCCTGGTCGTGAGGGTATCATGGATATTGAGCGGGAAGCAAAATTGGGCGGACCGGTACACAGCAAGGGTGTTCTCATTATTTTTATTTTAACTTTTTGTAGCTTTTTCTTCTGCTCTTTTTTCCCTATATTTAGAATATCGAATTTCATAGCAGTGTATGTTTTGCGGTGGCTTTATAAAAACTTCTCACTACAATCTGCCGGGTAACCAGCACAAAACAAAAAGCAAAATTTATACTGAATACGATGAATTTTAAAAAGCAATTTACACTGCGGTCGAGCGAGATATAAAACGAGATAATCAAGGCAATTTATTCTTGCCGATGAAAACGGAATTTGATTCGGACAACAATGATGTGCCGCAAGGCGGACAATGGAAAAGTAGAAATTGCTTATCTGGAACAATCAAAAGAGGATTACATACAATGTCTCAACAGACCTTGCTTGAAACCAAAAATTTGCTGCTCAATCTCGACGATAAACGCATACTCGACCATCTTTCCATTCAAATATGGCCCGGACATATTCATGCTGTGGTCGGGCCCAATGGTGCAGGCAAATCAACGCTTGCCAACTGTATCATGGGGCTCGCAGGATATACACATTGTGACGGCGATATACTGTTTGAAGGAAAATCCCTCAGAAATATCACGGTAGACGAACGCGCACGGCAGGGGATCACACTTGCCTGGCAGGAACCAGCGCGCTATGAGGGGTTGACGGTAAGAAGCTTTATTATGGCCGGAGCCGGGGACAAATCCAAAGCTAACAGTAAAAGGGCTCTGGAGCTCGTCGGGCTGGATCCGAAAACATATCTATCGCGTGCTGTCGATAGAACCCTTTCAGGGGGTGAGAGAAAAAGAATCGAGCTGGCATCAATATTGACCATGGAGCCGAAACTGGTGCTCATGGATGAGCCGGATTCCGGCATCGATGTTGAGGCCCTGGAAAGAATATTCGATGCCATCCAGTATCTCAGGGAAAAAGGTACCACTATTCTGCTCATTACCCACAGCACAACCGTACTGGAAAAAGCTGATCACGCCTTTTTGATCTGTTGCGGAAAATTGATCGAAAAGGGATCCGTTGACAAAATTATGCAATATTTCGGCCAAAAATGCATTCCCTGCGATCATAAAAACGAACCTGAGAGGGAGTAATCTTATGAACAGAGATCAACTTATCAACGCCCTCTATGAGAGCATCGGTGAAGCCTGTGTTACCGATCCGGGT
>CAZSOP010000570.1:0-2364 GCA_964608385.1 uncultured Cytophagia bacterium | reverse complement strand
ACTTTGTGATCAGCTTGCCCCTGATTTAATCCATTATTCACCTGAACTTTGATTGAATCCGGCAATAACTGATTCACATATCCTTGTCTGGTGGTGGACCCCGTCCAGGTCAGTATTGCAGGACCGAGATTGAGAATATGACAATTGAACGTCAAGGTTACACCGGGCATAGACATGCTGGTAACCTCAACATTCTGATCAAAACTCTCTTCGCCCAGTACCAGGTCAGCCTCGGCATAGCCATCCTGATCGCTTTTCACCACCAGGGTATCGGCATTATTTTGCAAAAAGGTTCCCCCACCGCTGACAATCCTGAATTTGATATCGATGTTGGCCATACCGTCATCATTAGCATCCAGAACTCTTACCTTTAAGGGCTCATCCAGAGGTTGATGCACCAGTCCGGATTGTTCATCCCCCGAGACCTTGATCATATCCCTGGGTTTGGCAAAAAAGAGCCGTGTTTCAGCCGGTACATCGGTATAGGTAAAGATGGTACCGTCGAGCAACTTTATCTTTACGTCACAGAAATCGCGTTTTCCCAGCCCAAAATGTTGAACCGGATCATCCTGACTCAGGTATCCGTAGGTGGACTGGATTTGTTTATAGCCGAGCAGATGATTCATGTCATTCAGGTATCCGGCTTCAAAAACCCATATTTTGGTGCCGAATGCGCCCATATCGCCGGCAGGTCCTCTGCCGTATATTTTAATCCAGCGGTTATCATTTTGCGAAGTGTTGATGAACAGACAGTTGTAATACTCAGACTCCAGGGTTTTGTTGGCATCAACGAAATAAATATCCAGATCACCGTCATTATCTATATCTGCAATGGCACCGGCACGCGGATCAACCAGGTATTTTTCTGCGCCGGTATTGGCTATATGCGTAAAATTACCCTTGCCATCATTTAAAAACATGATGGACGTCCCACGAGTGCTGATGAGGTAGAGATCGAGATCGGCATCATTATCGACATCGAAAAGCAATACGGAAAACCCGTCATGGCCAATTTCGTATCTGTCGCTAATATCCACAAAACGCCCGTTTCCCTGATTCTCAAAGATACGCAAAGAATGATCACGCATTCCCCCGGTGTCGTTGGCTAAAAAGAGATCGAGGTCACCATCATTGTCAAAATCGGCAAAAGTTCCTCCATTGCAGTCATTAAAGTAATAAAGGGGTTTCCTGTAGGTCAGCCCATATTCCTCGATTTTATTGGTGAAATTGCCGTTTCCGTCGTTGATCATGAGCTGATTGTCTGCATGCAAACTGTATTTCCGGCGGGCGATAAAGACATCCATATCACCGTCATTGTCGACATCAACAGAAGTCACGCCCTGAACGCCCTTGTTGTTTTCGTTCAGATGAATCAATCCATTGTCGACCGGTGTAAAAGTTCCGTCTCCATTATTGAGATAAAACTCGTTGGGATTGGGTTCATCGGTAATTCTACTGTTATACCAATTCACCGCAAAAAGATCCATATAACCGTCGTTATTGGCATCAAAGGCGGTCACTCCCCGTGTGCCCCAATTCACCCGGTCCAAACCCGATTCGTCGGTTCCGATCTCCTCAAAATGTCCGTTACCCAGATTCCGATAGAGGCGGTTGCGTAAATCGGTATTACCGTTAAAAATATCATAATCACCGTCGTTATCAATATCGACGAAAACGATACCATGCGAGCCCGTTTTTCCAAAAGGATCTTCACAGTTCCTCAATTTTGCTTCTTCGCTGTATTTATCCCCGGCATGTGAAATATATAATAATTCCGGCAGCCTGTAAGCATCGCGCACGGCATTGGAGACAAGGATATCCGGCAGCTGATCACCCGTTATGTCTGCAAAGCAAACACCATGACCATATCCATATCCACCGTCTTTATAATATCCCATAACCTTTTTAGCGCCGGAGGCATTCCAAAATTTAACGGACTGACTCTGAACAGTGAAAGCCGTGAAAAGCATGATCACGACAAGAAACCACCCAATCGATCTTTGCATAAAAAACAATCCTAGAGAGTAGATAAGGTTTAGCTAACTATCTATACGAAAAAAACAGTTGTTTACGGAAAAAAATCGATTGCCCTCACTTCATCAGAACGAGCTTTTTACAAAGCGTATGTTGTTCGGTTATCAATCGATAATAGTATACACCTGACGGCATTAATATACCTTCGCTATCTCTTCCGTCCCAAATGGCCTCATGTCGCCCGGAATTCATAACCCCATCGCACAGAGTGTCGATACACTGGCCGGTAATATTATAAATGGATAATCTGACCTGTGTCATTTCAGGCAAATCAAAAGAAATAGTCGTCGTCGGATTGAACGGATTCGGATAATTCTGGCCCAGGACAAT
>CAZSOP010000569.1:0-2373 GCA_964608385.1 uncultured Cytophagia bacterium | reverse complement strand
TTCTTGGCGTTTTCTCAGCGGTTAAAAAAGTACTCATTATTCGGAAGAACCAATTTTTTTATCCCAAATCGTGTTTGTAAAGCAGGTTCTCTGCGGGCTAAAGCCCGCTTATATTATTGGGTTCAATAAATCCATGAGCTAAAGCTCGTGGCAATGAAAAAATAGTATTTTATTCTTCAATCGTCACAGAGCTTCACCCAGAACGATAAGTTGAATAATTCAAGGGAGCGGAACGTTTACGAAATATAAAAGATTCAAAACCGGCTTGTCGAGAACGATTTCTACAACAGCAGTATCTGAAAACAAGGGAAGCTAGCCTGCTATGGTGCAGGTTAAAAAACAGAGATAGTCATTGTGGTAAATTTTATATCGCGAACGACCCATGATCCTTTACGGGTTACTGGACGCAGAGCGTCCAAACGGCATTCCAACTCGGACAGGCTGTGTGAAAACAAAAAATTTTATATCAGGGGGGGCTGGTAAGAAATATAACTAACCGCAAAGGCCGCTTAGGGATCGCTGAGGATCAATTTCCAGGCCATCCACCCTCTTTGGCGTTGTTTGGTTTTTGGTAATATTTCAAGAGCGATATTGACATCATCGACAATCTGCCAGTCGAACATGCCGACACAAATAAAATCGGCACCGTTTAACCATTCGCAAAATGAATATAACAATCAGTCGAGTTTTGGTGATTTCAGCATCCATGCTCGCAATATCCTTCCATTGTTATTTTAGGGTTCTCTATTCGCCGATGGGGTACACTTTTCGTTAAAACGCATTCAAGCTTGATGAAGCAATATGAATGCATTATCGCTGAAAATTAATTTTTTTTTTAGAAATCATACACCAAGGGGTGTTTGCCTCATTTTAAATTGTCCTGATCAGGAATAAAAAATAGACAGAAAGCGTTTAAACAGGTGTCTCTATAAAAGGGAAAACAATATGAAATCAAACAAAAACATCTCCAGGCAAGCATTTGGTCAAAATATAGGAAAAATTTCCCTCGCCTCTTTAAGCGCATCGGCGGTTATTTCCATACTTTCGAGCTGTTCCAAAAATGGTGATGACAATCCAATGTCCTCATCGAATAATTCCAATGGCGATGGATTCTCTGTGGATATCAACGAACATCAGACCCTAAAAGACGTTGGCGGGTTTCAAACCTTTATGGTTGAGGGCACGCCCATCGTCGTTATTCACACAGCAGAAAGCGTTTTTCGTTCCTTTTCTCTGGTTTGCACGCATCAAAGCTGTACGGTAAGTTGGACCGCAAACACACAAAATTTTACCTGCCCCTGTCATGGTTCGCGATTCGACAACAACGGCCAGGTCACACAGGGACCGGCCACCAGGGCCTTAACCGAGTACAAAACCACGTTTGATCAAAACAACACTGTGAATGTGGAGATTTAATCATTAAATATCAAAACAAGGTAAAAAAAATGAAAATTATTTTTTCTTGCTCCTTTTTTCTTTTCTCCAGCCCGGTTTTACAGCGGAGTATCACGTGGATAAGGATCAAAAAAACGAGGTCAGGTTTATTTCAGACGCTCCTGTAAAGGACTTTGAAGGCATTACGTCTGACATTGACGGCTATATGATCTGGCGCGGTGACACGCCGATTAACGATAATGAATTCTACTTTCAAGTCGAACTCAATACCCTGGACACCGGTATCGGCCTGCGCAATCGCCATATGCGAGATGATTATCTCGAAACCGACAAATATCCCCGCGCCATTTTTAGCGGAACCGTTTCCAAAATTGATACGCTCGATACACAAAACTATCGCATTCATGCAAAGGGTGTTTTTGTTCTGCACGGTGTTGAAAAGCCTTTTGATGTGGAGGTTCTGGTTGAGGAAAATGGTCAAAACCTGCTTGTAAGCAGCCAATTCGACATTCATCTGAAGGATTTTGATATCAAGGTTCCAAAGTTGATGTTTGTGAAAATCAGTCAAGTGATAAACGTCCAGCTTGCCTTCCATATGAAAAGTATCAGGTAACTGACAATAATTTCCAAAACAGGAATCATACACCGACACACAGGTCAAATAATTTTTCGAATCATACTGTTTTATGATATAACCGATCATCATTCACTTATGCAATTGACTATAGCCAGATAATTTTGGGGAACCGAAATATTTTTAATCATATAAATATTATAATCTTGTTTAAACCGGAGGAAGGATATGTTGAATTCAAAAAATATCTCCAGGCGAACCTTTGGCCAAAAAATGGGTAAAGTATCATTCACGACTTTAACCACATCTGCTATTGTGAGTATTTTAGCGAGTTGTTCCAGTGACGATGAGAAAGCATCGAATAAACCGGACAAGAATAATAACAACAGTATTACCATCGATCT
>CAZSOP010000568.1:0-2390 GCA_964608385.1 uncultured Cytophagia bacterium | reverse complement strand
GTTTCTTGGCGTTTTCTCAGCGGTTAAAAAAGTACTCATTATTCGGAAGAACCGATTTTATTTGCATAAAACGCTATATTTTGATACGTTTGTATAAAGAGAACCCCGGTGAACGCTCTTTCTTCTCCCATTCCCTTTGCCACGGCATGTCAACCGGGGTCTTTACGTGAAACCATTTTTCTGTGGAGGGGAAAATGAAAACACATCTTCTTATCAATGTCCGGTTATCGGCCGGTATAATCCTACTTTGTTTTCTTTTTACCGCTTCTTTGCAGGCGCAGCAGTTGTTCGGTACCTACAGCACCACCACACCGGAGGCGAGCATGTACTTTCTCAATCCCGGTTATCTCAATCCGGCCCAGGGAGCCGGGGTTTTGGGCATGAACCAGAATCCCGCCGCTCTGCGCTGGATCGAGGATCAGCAGTTTGCCGCCGCCTTTGCCCTGCCGCAAACCTCGGAAGGCGAGTTTTTATTGCCGGCGATCGATTCCACCGATATCTATAGCTCGCTCGATATCAGCACCCAGGTGGAGATCGAAGAGGCCGGTGGTATCAGTGCCATCGGCTATGGCCGCCGTTCCGGGCGCTGGACATTCGGCATTGCCATGCTGCAGGCCGGCAAGGGCGGATTCTCGCTGGAAGCGGCGGGAAGCGTACCGTTTCAGTCCCATTTTCAGGTCGAGCAGCCGGTTACCCGCGAAGAGGTTCCGGACCTGCCGGTGGAGGAAATCCCCGTGACCTGGGATGTGACCACAGACCTGATCCTCGATCTCACCAGCGATCCGGCCGAGCTCTATGTGGCACAACGACCCTTTATGGCATCGGTCGCCTATAATTACAAGCATATCGCTTTCGGAATCGGTCTTACTTATTACCATATCTATTCCAGTCAACAAACGGCGCGGCTGAACAGCCGCATCTACGGTCGTTCCAGCATCACCGGTACCCCCAACGGTATCGATCCGAAAACCAATGAACCCTGGCGCGGCTCTTTTACCGCCGATATCGATATCGATGACAATCCGCTGGTGGCGGAATATCGCCTTGATGTTTCCGGCAGCCGCTGGGCGCTCTCAGCCGGTACCATGATCAATTTCAAGCTCCTGTCGCTCGGCGTCACCTATAGCTACGGCTTGCCCTATACCGCACAAGCCGATTATCGCTTTAAAACGGTTCATACCGTTGGTTTACCCGACGTTCAGTCGCTTACCGACGCGAAGGTGACCTGGCAAACGCGTCCCGAGCTCAGCGGCAGCGCTTCGCTGACTCTGACCGATTTTGCCAAGGACAGCCTCTTTTATGCCGGCGAGGAATCCTTTGACATCAGCGGCATTCACCGCGTCTCCGCCGGATTGAAATTTCTCATCTTCGGCCTTTTTGCCGGCGGTGAGCTCAGCGATACCTTTCCCGGAACCGGCTCGTTTCATGCCGGTGTCTATATGGACTTTCCCATACCGTCGACGCCGCTTCGTTTTAACAGCGGTTTTATCCAGTATACCGATGCCATCCGTACCACGGAAGATGATTTTGTCCCTTACCGCGTCGTTTCACATCTGGGCATGGGATTGGCAATGAAGGTACCGCTGCTGCAGTGGGTCGGTATTGCGCAAAAACGCTCGAGCTGGCTGCACCTGGGCGTGCGCTCGTCACTGACATCGCTGGTGCTCGGCGAGATGGAAAAAGAGGCGAAAGATGCCCGCGAGGAATCCCTGCCGTCGCTGACCGAAAACCTGGCGCTCAGTTTCGGCCTGTCGACGCCGCTGTGAGCATTGAAATAAATCTTGTCGATTTCTGTTCTGTATATGAGTATGAGAGAGAATATGTAAACTGAGGATTCAAGCCATGAAGCGACATGTCACCCTGCTGGGCGCGCTTTTTATAGCCATGCACGCCATGGCTTTGTTTGCCATGCTGATCGTGCTCATCATTTTTAACAGCCTGGGAACGGTCAAGGAGGTCACCGACGAGCTGCCTAACGAGGCTGTTCCGATATTTGTGCAGCTGATCATCTATACCACCCTGCTGCTCTATTCCATTCCCGGCATCATCGCCGGTATCGGCCTGCTGTTGCGCGCCAACTGGGCGCGGTATCTCGGACTCGTCGTCGGGTTTATCAATCTGCTCAACATCCCCATCGGTACGATCATCGGCGTCTATGCCATCTGGGTGCTGATGAAAGAAGAGACGGAAAAAGAGTTCAGAGCGACGTAGCGTGGGTAAAAAATGCTGCTAATCGTAGAAAGGTGCGACGCACCTCGTTTACGCAAATGAACAATTTTTAATATATTATATCGGTTGTCACAAATCAGGTGCGTCGCACCTCTCGTCGTTAGATGTAGCGTGGGTAAAAAATGCTGCTAATCGTAGAAAGGTGCGACGCACCTCGTTTA
>CAZSOP010000567.1:0-2400 GCA_964608385.1 uncultured Cytophagia bacterium | reverse complement strand
CTTTTGTGCACAGCTCTCTGATTCTCTCGATGGAGGGAAAGTCATAAACCAAACGACCCTCTTTCAATACCGGTAGCAAGAGCGCTTCCATAGAGGTTATATTCTTCTGATTAAGACATCGCTGTTTTGCCGGATCGGTGGGGTGACAAAGCGTCAGCCCTTGTTCCCGACTCGGTTCTTCCTCGCGAAGCGCCAGCAAATCTGCGGTGGCCTTTTCGCGTTTATCATAAATCCGCAACAATTTTTTTGCACCAGGATTGGGAATTTTTGCCACGGATTCCGATATTTTTATAGCTGTTTTCCATGCCCCATTATCTTCAACGGCGGTCAGTTTATAAACCCCTCCGAGCGAAGGCGCGCCGCTGGAGGTGATCAACCGGGTGCCGACGCCATAGACCAATCTCTTGATCAGTTTATCCGCATCGAGACCGTACTGGCCTGCTTCCTCCCGAATTTGGCTGGTTATTTGCCAGATATTCAGTTCATCGAGTTCATTGGAGAGCACGATAGAAACCTCTTCAAATCCGGCTTTATTCAGCATTTTTGCCGACTGTATGGCTATATAAGCCAGGTCTCCGGAATCAAGCCGGATACCGACAGGTTTGTGTCCCTTTTTCTTCAGGTTTTCAAAAACGTTGATGGCATTGGGAACACCACTTTCAAGACTGTCGATGGTATCGACCAGAAGGAGGCAATCATCGGGATAGACATCCGCATACGCCTGAAAGGCATCGAACTCGCTCATACCCAGTCCCAGAAACACCTGCACCATACTATGGGCATGGGTTCCTTTGGGTGGAAAGTTTAGAATATGCGAAATTCCGACATTGGAGCTAAAATCGGCCCCGCCGATAAGAGCGGCTCTTGCTCCGGCGTTGGCGCCTTTACCGGCAGCCCGTCTGGCGCCAAATTCGAGAATGAGATTGTCCGGGGCCACGCTGCGGATTCTCGCCGCTTTGGTGGCGATAAGCGTCGGATAGTTCATGTGATTGAGCAGCGAAGTTTCAAGAATCTGACTCATGGCCAGTGGTCCGCGAACCGTGGCCACGGGTGTATTGGGATGCACCACTCGCCCTTCCGGTACCGCCTCGAGATTGATGCCGCTGAAATCGCCGTTATGGCGCAGCCAATCAAGAAAACCGGGTTTAAAAACCGCTTTGTTTTCACGGTTGCGCTGGCCGGCCAGATACTCGATTTCCTTATCGCCAAACCGGCTTTTTTGCATCCAGTCGATTAACCATTCCAGGCCCGCATGAATGCAATAGCCGGCTTTATGCTCGCCATAATCGGGATAGCGGCGAAAAAAATAATCAAATTGGGCATTCTTTTCATGTAATCCCTGGTCAAAGTAAAGCTGAGCCATGGTGAGTTGATATTGATCGGTAAAAAGAATGCCTTCAGCGGTTTTATAATCTACTGATTTCATCGATGATCCCTGTAACTTTAATTCTTTAATATACGATCTATTTCGTCTTTTTCAAGCGTTTCCTGTTCCAGCAGCGCCCCGGCGAGTTTGTCCAGATTGTTACGGTTTGATTCGAGATGTTGAATCGCTTTCTCTTCAACATCCTCGATAATGCGCCCCACCTCCTGTTCGATAAGGTGGGCAGTTTGCTCGCTAAAATCCTTGTTCTGGGCGATTTCCCTGCCCAGAAACATGTGTTCCTCACCCTGGCGAAATGTCATCGCCCCCAATTGTTCACTCATTCCCCATTGGCAAACCATTTTCCGCACCAGACCGGTGACTCGTTTTAAATCATCCGCAGCACCATTGGTCAGATCGTTGAAAACAATCTTTTCGGATGCCCGTCCGCCGAGCATGACCGTCAGGCGCTCGAGCAAATATGTTTTGCTCAGGTTGTGCTTTTCCTCTTCCGGAATCTGCTCGGTCGCTCCCAGGGATCGTCCTCTGGGTATAATGGTAACCTTTTGTAACGGATCCGCTTTGCTGAGCAAACCGGCCAATAAAGCATGGCCGGCTTCATGATAGGCGATCAGCTCTTTTTCTGACTCGGTAATCGCTTCTTCCCGTTCATAGCCGAGCAAAATCTTGTCACGGGCTTGTTCAAAATCTTCGTTTTCAATAATTTCTTTATTTTGCCGCCCATAAACCCTTTGCTGTTTTGCCGCGCCCGCTTGCTGATCAAATAAAAAAGACCGATAATCAAAATCCACGGCAGCAGGATCAGTAACGCGGTTTGAATCCATCCACTCTCCTCGACTTTAGCATTGATTTCAACCTGATTTTTTTCAAGTAACGGCAATAATTCATCATCTGGTATTTCAGGTTTGACCGTTTTGAACCGGGCATATGACAGGGTATCGCCGTCATCGTCAACCCGAAAATACCGGTCGACGAAGGAACCGGAAATTTTACTGTTTTTCATCGTAATCTCATCG
>CAZSOP010000566.1:0-2410 GCA_964608385.1 uncultured Cytophagia bacterium | reverse complement strand
GGGAATACCATCATGATCCCGGTCGGCATATATGACATACGCATAGTCTTCAACTTCCCCATCACAGGCCGGGCCGCTAAAATCCAATTCCTTTTGTGAGGTATACCTAAAACGGGCAAAGCTCTTCCCTGCCGCAACATTTTCGGGCAGCGTAAGAGAAAATAAATGCTGACCGGTGGTCGCCGGAACCGCATTGAATATTTGTTCACCCGGGTCCCGCCAATCACCGTCGGCATTAAAATCCATCCATGCGTACAAAAATCCATTGCCCTGTGTACGTATCGTTATGTATTGCGGATAGTCCGGGGTCATATAAGGGCTGAAGATGACGCCATCATTGTCGCTTTTTCCTGCATCATCCGATGACTTGGCGTCAACAGATTCGTCTTGGTCTTGTTCTATTTTATTTCCCAAAAAGATACCGGGATTCAACAAATGGTAGGCTCCGTTACGATCCAACAGGGTTGGATACCTGTCAACCGGAGCGTTCCCCAGATCGATACTGGCCAAACCTGTAATGATCAGGGAATAGGTTTGTTCGTCTGCGTATAGATTGTTTTTGTGTTCAATGGTAATGGTGTAAAACCCTTTTGCAGGGTCGGATATGACGACCTGTTCGACGTTATCGACCGAATTGATTCCGGTTTGTGCCTTCAGTTCCGGAGCGACGGGGTCGAGAATCCAGGGATAAAAGGAATCTTGACCGTTCTCAAGCTTCAGATCAAGATCATGGATCAGCATTGCATCGCGCGGATCGAGTTGCGGTTCAACCGGCTCGCCGGCCGGGTCGGTCCAGGCCAACGTTACTTTTACCGGCGCTTCTCCGCTGCAATAATAGCGCAATGTATCGACCTGATTCTGCTCGAGTTTCCGCTCCTGAATGGGAATCATATAGCGGGAATCCTGTTCAATCAGGTCTGCTGCTTTTCTCGTGTTCATTAATCCCCAACCAAAAACATAATCAGGTCCCGGCGCAATTCCGGCTTCATCCGCTGTATGGATAACCAACGCCTTGAGCGTGGAAGACAACATCCGACGGGCATAAAAGCGATGGTAATACTCTTGCAATAAAGTCAAAGAGCCGACCACTCCCGGGGCGGCAAACGAGGTACCGTTAACCGTTGTATAGTCATAATCACTTCCGGCAGCGGTTGTGGTCATGCCCACGCCGTCAGCGACCACGTCCGGCTTGATACGGCCGTCATCTGCAGGCCCCCAGGCACTAAACCAGGACATCAACACATCATCCGGACTGGAATAACCCTGCTCTAATCCTTCAACAGCGCCAACCGTCAAGCTATTCTTTGCTATGGCGCCGCCATTGGAAATACAATCATAAAGACCATCATAATGACGCCTGATTTCAGACTCTTGCCGTTTCGGTGGAATGGCGTCCCAATCGAAATACCAGTGGGTAAAGTCTTCAACAGGGCCAAGGTCCTTGCGATCATTGCCGGCGGAAAAAACCATTAAATAGTAAGGCGCTGCACAGGCCAGTTCGTCCACACTTGAGGCAAAATCATCATAAAAGCCGAAAAGATAATCTTCGTCGGTGCTGATACGGCTGTCACCAAACCAAACCCATCTGTTATCACCATAATAGTTCCACTCCCATCCCAGCAAATAGCTATAGGAATGATTGGATACAAGCAATCCCCGGGAGGGGTCACTAAAGGTTGCAGCCGCCATTGCCGCCATTTCAGCCAGGTCATTATTCCAATCAAAGGATTCCAATGTTGCCAGAGGTGCCATGCCTCTGGCGTTTTCATTGTATCCCCGGGCAATCAGGGTTCCGGCAACCTGAGTTGCATGGGTGGAGAGATGGGGCGTGTCGTCACTTTTTTGTACACGGCCAACGAGTTCTCTGTGGCTGAATCGTACACCGCCTTCATCCCACATTGCTATGATCATGTCCTCACCGTCTAAATTATAATCTCCTGTACCGCCATTGCCGGTTGACCAAAGCGGTAACGTTGAAATGGTTCTTGCTGCAGTAATATTTGTTGTTATGTAATAAAGAGGCCGGTTTAAAAGGAGATCCTGAATTTCAATAACCCGGTCTGTGGGCAATGTTTTGCGTATCGGAAAACCACTACGAATCGCAAAATTCCTTGCCCGCTCTTTTTTCGCGTGATAGGTTTGCGTAATTTTCCTGGAGACTTTTTGTAAATCCGGCGTTGCTGCAACAGACGAATCCCATAAAATCAGTATATTAAAAAATAAAATTATGTACAGGTAGAAACCCGTTCTCATCTCTTTGCCACATCTTTCCATGTTCAATCTATCCCGTATCGGTTTATCTGAGAAAGTGCATTTTTCTCGTTTCTACAAGTTGATTAAATAATAATTTGTACAGATAAACGCCACTCGGCAGTATATTGCCGCTGTCATCACGTCCATTCCACATCAC
>CAZSOP010000565.1:0-2416 GCA_964608385.1 uncultured Cytophagia bacterium | reverse complement strand
CTTGGCGTTTTCTCAGCGGTTAAAAAAGTACTCATTATTCGGAAGAACCATATTTATTCCTTCACAAAACAAAAGCGTACCAACTCTAACATCATCAGCGAAAACCTTCATTCGATGAAAATATATAAAATACTGCTTGCATCTCATCAATATTTTAACTATCTGAAAACTGAATTGAATTCATAAAAAGGAAATAACAATGATCCTCCACCACGAATTTATCCGCACTGCCAAAACATACAGATCCAAAATCGCCATCAATGACCGTACTACAGATCGCAAAATAACCTTCGAACGCACTCTAATCGCCAGCCTCATACTTAAACGCCGCTTTAAAAACATCAAGGAAAAGTTTATCGGCGTTATGATTCCCACCTCTGCAGGAGCAATGCTGACAACCCTGGGAATTGTTATGGCCGGGAAAACGCCGGTTATGATCAACTACTCTACCGGAGCGGCAGAGAATGCCGAATATGCACAGCAAAAATGTGGATTTCAAACCATCATCACTTCCCGGGTACTGCTCGAAAAAATCCACTGCCGCCTGGTCAGAGGGATGGTCTTTATAGAGGATATTCTGGAATGTATCACCCCCATTGAAAAACTCAAGGCCGCTGTGTACGCCAAATTACCAGGCGCCATGATCATCAATTCTCTGCCCAAAAGCCATATAGATGATAATGTGGTGATTCTGTTTACCAGCGAAAGAAAACTATCTAGCGAATCAGCACCATCTTTTTTACCCGCCTCTCCAGAGTTGTATCCAAAACATAATAATAGACACCCGCAGCAACCGGTTTGTTCTGTGCGTTTCGCCCATTCCAGTTGACGCTGTGATATCCGGCTTTGCGCTCACCTTCCGCCAGACTCGTAACCTGATCTCCTCTGATATTATATATCTTCAGGCTGACAAAGGCCGGCTCCGGCAGAGAAAAACGGATATGGGTTTGCGGATTAAAGGGATTTGGATAATTTTGTGCCAGTTCAAAATCATCCGGCATCGTCGGCTCAACCGATATAACAGGATGTTCGTTTAACACACCATCAATTTGCATATCCTTGAGGAGATAATAGACCCGATGATCAATATCAGCAACATCCTCATATACATATTTCCCTTCATCGTTCGGCTCGATCAGTTCACTGATCAAAGTAAAATTCTCATCCGGTTGATCGGAACGATAGAGATAATATCCCAATGTTTGACGTTGAAGGCGTGTCTCCCAGGCCAGTGTAATGCCGTTAAACGGCTCAAAAGTGGCGGTAAATGAAGACAATTCTACCGGTGTCAGTAGATTAAGCTGCCAGGAGGTGCTGACCGTATCATAGGCATCGAAGACCAACACCTGCACCGTCTTATCCCCTCCGCTGTAGAGCTGCGCTTCAAAGCGAAAATCCGCAGTAGCGCCGGTTTTCACACCATTGACCGTCCATAAATAGTGCAAAAAATCCTCATCCGGGTCTTTGGCTTCAACATAAAAATCAATCGGCCACTTGTTTTTAATGCTTCCGATAGTGCGATTCACCGGAAGACTCTGGGAATCGATAATATAGGGCGGACGATTGACATTATTGACTAAAAAGGTTACGCCCTTTTCGCTTTTTGCTCCGCCGCTGTCCTGAGCCATAAAAACCAGCCGGTGAGAACCGGCCTGATCAAAACCGGGCTGCCAGTAAAATGTCATAGAATCGATATAGGCCCGATCAGGCATCTTCGGCACAAAAATTGAAAATGGATCGTTTTCCTCATCTGTGACGGAAATATCAAACTGAAACGGCTCATTTTCATCCAACACGAATTGATCCGGTATATCGATAACGGGTGCATTGTTCGGTATCGCATTGGCGGTGAATTGTATCGGCGAGTTGACCAGATTTTCCTTTCCCACATCTATCGATTGCAGTCCCAGTTTAGGCCCCAGTACCCAGCTGACGGCAGCAATACCTTTGCTGTCGCTCAAAACCGTTCCGGAAGGATAGGTTTTACCGCAATCCGTCTGCGGCATAAAAGAGACAGAAGCTTGTGGCACGCCATTACCATATTTATCGCGGATCTGGACTTTAAGATCCAAATTCAATTTATGACCGGCTATGCCAACCTGTTTATCACCCAGAATGCTTTTAAGCTCATAAGGTGCGTCCGGCAGGGCATGGCAAACAAAAGCCGCGGAAATAGCCGGTTGATCTTCCAGCCGTGCCAAAATAACGGTTCGTCCCGAAAGCGTTCCCATGCGCACCCGGGTTGCCGTGATCCCCTGCTGATCGGAGACCTGTCTGGTTTCATCGAGGAAAACGGCAAATCCCTGCTCAGCGGAAAAGATCACCCCCACCTCCTGCAACGGATGACCGCCTCTATCGACCACCCTGACCTGAAGCGCTTCTTCCAAATTATGATTCACCACAACGGATTGCTCAT
>CAZSOP010000564.1:0-2437 GCA_964608385.1 uncultured Cytophagia bacterium | reverse complement strand
CTGCTGTTTTAGCTGAACGAGTGAACCCTGCTCTTCACTCGATCTACGGCAGCAGTAATAATGAATCTGTGAAATCCGCGTCATCCGCTAAATCCGCGATCAAAAATTCAACTTTGCACGTAATCATTATTTTTATTATCTTACAATTAAATGCTCAATAATTCTTTGGAGTATATCGCAAATGCCTCAAAAGAAAACCCATAAAAACAAACATCAATCAAAACCCAGAAAAACAAAACAGATTCCCGCTGCTATTGATGAATGGAAAAATATCCAAAATCAGATTTCATCAAAAACACCGGTTTTGTTTCTGGATTATGACGGCACGCTTACTCCAATTGTGCAACAACCCGAAGATGCGATTCTTGGCAACGATATACGGGATTCACTCAAAAAATTGTGCCGTTACATTCGAGTGATCATCATCAGCGGCAGAGACCGCAGAGATGTTGAGAAGCTGGTGGGACTTGATAATCTGATCTATGCCGGCAGTCATGGCTTTGATATCAATGGTCCGGATGATCTCAATATGCAACATGAAGGCGGCATCAACGCCTTGCCCTCACTGGAAGCTGCTGAAGAGCTGTTAAAGGAAAACCTGGAAGAAATGCCGGGGGTGCGTATAGAGCGCAAAAAATACGCCATTGCCGTTCATTACCGCAACAGTCCGAAGCACAAAATCCCTCTGATTCAAAAAACCGTCGATGGCATAGCGGCTGAATATAGTGCCCTCCGCCAGACCGGCGGCAAAAAAATTCTCGAATTACGTCCCGATATCGACTGGGACAAGGGAAAAGCGCTATTGTGGCTGCTTCGGGAACTCGGCCTGAAGGATGAGACCTATCTACCGATTTATATCGGCGATGACCTTACCGATGAAGATGCCTTTCGGGTTTTGGATCAGTTAGGTATGGGAATTCTGGTCGGCGAACATGGTGATAAAAGTGATGCGGATTACCGGCTTGACAGCGTTGAGGAGACCGGTACATTTTTGCGCTTGCTGGTCAAAACACTCAAAAAAGAGTCAACGAATATGGATAGTATAGAATAGACACTTTCTGGGGGATAATTAGGTTTTGATAAACAGATTGACACTTTACAGAATGATTACACACCGGAAAGGATCAGGCGTTTTTCTCCTTCTGGGTTAGCGCTTATCGCCGCTTAAAGGCGGAATTTCCCGATCACAAGATCGGCGGACCCGGTTTTACCGCTTCGGCGCGGTTTGCCAACGATGACCTGGAGGCCCGGGACGTCCAGACAGTTATTCAGTTTCTGGAGTATCTCTACCAACACGATCTGCGTCCGGACTGGCTCGGCTGGCATATATTCAATTTCTGGCCTGAAAATTATTACAAAGCCGGTAAAAATTATCTTCAACTGCTCGATGGTAGCGGCATCTATGCCGATATGGTAAGCTGGAGCGGCAGTGGATTCTTTATAATGTTCGCGGACAGGTAGAGCAAAAACTCTTCAGCGGTCAATGGCAGGCCGGCCGGCACCGGTTTGTGAGGAATTTTAACAGGGTAAAATCAAAACAACAAAGAGAACAAATTTATAACCAGTTAATTATTAATATCTTATGAAATTTTTACCCTGTTTCATCCCTGTAAAATGTTCTGTTCTTCTCAGCGTTTCTTCGCGATTTCGGCGGTTTTTATTAGCCTTCAACAAGTGATAAACCACATTCTTCAACAGATTTTGATATCATTGGATTATCTATTCTTTCTATCGACCTTTTTGATACAATCCCCATGGAAACATCTTACAATTAGTATTCAGTGCCGGTTTTCTGTAAAAATAAAAAAAAAGGCCGCATGTAAATCATGCGGCCGCAGTGTCGAGGCGGGGAGATTTGAACTCCCGACCCCTTGACCCCCAGTCAAGTGCGCTAACCGGACTGCGCTACGCCTCGGAAATTGTTGATTACAACAACATTCGTTGCACTCATCTTTTTTTTGGAAACATAACATAAGCAGATTTTACGACTTTTGCAAGGAAAAATATTTGAACCAAATGAAATGCAACTTTGCTTTTTCCGGAAAAAAAAGTTAATGGATATTCAAATAAATTGAAAATAAAAATAGTGATGTCTATTAAATGCGGCTGTCTGGTTTATTGCTCAGTATATCCAAACACATTTGCAACCCCTTTTTGAGCTCGATGAGCAATTTTTGACACTGTTTGTCGCTGAGAGACAGCTCCATTTGCGCCGCTTTACCGGATCGGTATTGCTTTAATTTCTGCCGCGCCCCCTCGATGGTGTATTTTTCCTGATATAAAAGTCGCTTGATGAGGAAAACCGTCTTGATATCGGACTTGCGGTATGTACGATTACCAGCGCGATTTTTGGCCGGATTGAGCTCTGAAAATTCGGTTTCCCAATATCGCAGTACATAGGGTCGTAAACCTGTGATACGGCTGACTTCGGAGATCG
>CAZSOP010000563.1:0-2437 GCA_964608385.1 uncultured Cytophagia bacterium | reverse complement strand
GTCTCTATGAGCAATATCTGCAGGGATTGTCGGAAAATCCGCGGTACCTCGGCATGTCGTTTATGCGGTTAAAGGAAGAGATCAACTGGAAAGAAAATCACGGTAAATTCATCGTGCCGCTGAATATTATATCGCGCTCTGAATGGGGAGCCGCTCCCCTGAAAGGCAAAGGCATAGAACACATTCCAACACGGATCACTATTCACCATTCCGGTGTCGTTTATGACGGCGTTCCGGCTGCTCTGGAATATCTAAAAGGAATACAGAAATATCACCAGGAAGACAAACAGTGGGTCGATATCGCCTATCATTACCTTATCGATTTGAACGGCTGTATATATGAGGGGCGGCCTGAACACCTGGTCGGCGACACCGCCACGGATTATGACCCCCATGAACATTTGAACATCTGCCTGCTGGGCAACTATGAAGAACAGACACCTGATCACAGTCAGATTGAATCCATGAGCCGTTTGATTGCAGATCTTTGTCTGAAATATGATATATCCCCCAAAACCATCAAGGGCCATAAAGAGCTGACAGACACCAAATGTCCGGGGAAAAATCTTTTTGAATGGGTAAAAAACAAAAAATTATTAAAAGAGGTTGAAAAGAAAATTCGTTTGCGCCACTAACAATCTTGCGTAACATCACAACCGGATGAATAAATATTTGCAATGCGATAATCTATTTCTTACATTTGTTTGTATATCCTATGCGGCGGTTGGGCATCATTGTGTATAACCGCATGACGGGCATCCTGGACAAGACATCTTTTTATTGCCGAAAGGAATATAAAACATGCAAAAAATTCTATATATTCTTATCCTGATTTTATGTTTTCCGCTCTGGTCAGGAGCCCAATCCATCGATTACGGGCCCGGCCTTTTCCACATCAATCCGGCCTGGACGATTAAAAAACAAAGCTTATATCTCGGTAGCCATTCCCGTGCCTTTTTCAAGGATGAAATACAGTCTGTAAACGGCGGAGAGGAAAAGCAGGGCATTACCTATTGGGATATACAGGGCGGTATGGGGCTCTATTATGGGTTATCCTCCAAATTTCAGCTCGGGTTTTCTCAGATATTATATCAGGATACACACGAGAATGGTGCAGGATACAGTATGCCCGGAAATATTTTTTTTCAGGCCAAACTGGGTCGCCTGAGTCCGTCCAACAGCAACTGGATGGCAGGCCTGCAGCTGGATGTACGCCTTCCTCTCGGTAATTACACCAACATTCCTCTGGAACCCTACACCGTTGACCGCATCGGCATCGGTCTCAAGGGACTCTTTTCAATTGTCTCAGAGCCGATGTTTCCCGAGTATGGCGTCAATATCCACGGTAATATCGGTGTTTTTTCTCATAATGATCTCGGTATGGTTCTCACAAATGTCGACGACGATACGATTACAGTGGATGAAACCTCTCAAGAGCTTATATATGGCCTCGCGTTTTCCTCCTCTATGCAAGAGTTCTCCCTCTTTGTTGAACTCTATGGACGTACGTTTCTCACCCGACCACCGGTTTCGGCCCACAGCCGAGAAAACAGTATCTATTTCTCTCCCGGTATCAGCTATGCTCCCAATCCCTGGCTTAAACTCAAAGTGGCACTTGACATACGAATTCTGGGTGGAAACGACGAAACCCTGTATGGCGGTGAGGGAGGGAGTTATGCCCGCTTACCATGGGAGCACGTGCCGAACTATCCGAGTTGGCGTATCAATATGGGTACCGTCATCGCGCTGAATCCCAGCAAATCGGTTGAACAAAAAAAACAATATCTCAATACCCGGAAAGAACGGGCGCTGGAGACAGTCTCGGGACAGGAGACCATTTATGACCGGCTAACGGATGACAGAAGAGAAGCTGAAAATGTTGAAGCGGAGCTCGAACGCATCAGAGCCGACCGCGAGAGAATGGAAAGGTTGCTGGAAAGATTGAAAACGATCCTTGAAAGCCCGTCTCAGGCAGAAGAGAAATAACATTCAACGGTTCTTTTTTATACAATTTCATGCTAAAAACATTAAATTTGTTTTTACAAAAAAATAATTTATATTTTGGTATAAAAATAAAAAATCCAAACACCAATGAATTATCCAAAAGATTATATAAACAAAATTCTATGTGGTGACGCGATTGAAGTAATGAGATTAATACCTAACCAATGTATTGATCTAGTTGTAACCAGTCCGCCTTATAATTTAAAAAATTCTACCGGAAACGGCATGAAAGATGGCAGAGGAGGTAAATGGGCCAATGCTAGATTAATGAAGGGTTACTCTGATCATAGTGATTGCTTGCCTCACAAAGAATATGTTGAGTGGCAAAAAAATTGTTTAAAGGAAATGTTAAGAGTTATTAAAAATGATGGAGCAATATTTTATGGATCATCCGGTTAATGCGTACCCAAAACCGCCAAGCTCGCCAAGAACG
>CAZSOP010000562.1:0-2456 GCA_964608385.1 uncultured Cytophagia bacterium | reverse complement strand
CGCCTCGACATCCCTGCCCGCCTCCTCGAGCCGCGCGCATACCACCACCAAAATGGCAGAGCCCAGCTCGTCGAGCTGTTAGAGTCTTCCGGTTCAGAAGAACTCGATATAGCCGCACAGAAATATGCCAAAAAAATTGAATATGAACCCGCCCTTTTGAACGGCAAGACAATAGAAGCATGGACCAAGCTTTTGCTGCGCTACCGGCTCACCGAAGTTCCTTTCAATCCGACGCAATGGGTGATGGATGTG
The DNA here is from genome assembly GCA_964608385.1 of uncultured Cytophagia bacterium. Classification (GTDB taxonomy): domain Bacteria; phylum Zhuqueibacterota; class Zhuqueibacteria; order Residuimicrobiales; family Oceaniaggregativiventaceae; genus Oceaniaggregativivens_A. The sequence continues at coordinate 2,204 of CAZSOP010000562.1, read as the reverse complement.
AGTTATTATCATTCCAGAGCGGAAAATTCCAAAGATTCATTGCAGCGGCAAAAAAATTTGCGCAGAATCTATGCCAACCTGCACGGCCTCAGTCATCACGCCGCAAAGAATCCCGAGGTTAAGGTCAATGACTATATTTTGAATGTGATCACGGATGACATCCGGCAAAAATACAAACCCTTTTGGAATACTTTTGTGGCGACATTTGCCGTTTATGACGATTTTTTGCATCGTTATCCCTCTTGTTCGTTTGTCGATCGGGTCAAGGAAGATCTAGAAGACCAATTGATCGATACCCAATACGCAATAAAAATCCGATCGGTAAAAAAAAGCCGGCTGTTATCAAAATCTGAAAAATTGTTGCAGATTATCGATCAGCGCTTGCAGGAATTGAATCAAATCAAGGACAAAGCAAGCTCCTGAAGACCTCTCTTTTCAGGGCGTGATATTATTCATACTTTTTTGTTCCGATAAGATGAACTGATCTGTCTTTTGGTAAAGGCAGCTCCTGATTTTCGCATATATTTCTGATCGGCTTGCACACTTTTTGGGCTCATTGAATCAATTTAAAAAGAGTTATTTCAACTTTTTTCTCTGCGCTCTGTCCTCGGCGGTTTCCTCATAGCCGTACGCTATATCACCACCAGATTAACCGCAGAGAACCCAGAGAAACGCTGAGAAAAAATTAAATCCCCTTGTTGTTTGATTTTTAACAGTTTTTATATTCAATCAATCTGCTAAAATCAGTAAAAATCGGATTCATTGGCTGACCAATTCGGTGTTATGCTATGAACTCGATTTATCGCTTCATATTGCTGATCTTGAAAGCGGTAAAACGAGCAGCCATCGCCTGACCGGACTGACACGCCGGAGTGTGCCATCGCTCTACTGGTTTCCTGAAAGCGAAAAATTTATTTATGAATGTGAAAAGGAGGGTTCCATTTGTCTGCAAATGATTGAGATGGTCAACAAATCCTGAAATGAATGTGATCCATAACTGCAGGGGAGTAACTCTATCTTGATTTTGCAGGATAAAGCGAACCGGATTAATACAGATGGGGAATGATGTCTGTTTAATGGCTGAGGATAAACTCGGTCATTTTATTTTCCAGGCTCAGGGGCATCTTATCGCCGACAAAGAGAAAATGGATATGCGGCCACAGTCTGAGCAATGCTTTTAGGGCTTTGATATCCTCTTTCTTTTGCGCAAATTGAACCGAATCGAGTATAAACAGCGGCTCGCGATCCTGTTTAAAAAGCGCGTCAATATAGCCGGTAATGAGTATTGCCGTCTGATAGATATCCTCTTCGGCCACGGGCCGGGTAAAGACCTCTTCCCCCAGATCTTCTTCCCGTATTTTTTTCACTATAGCATCAAAAAAAGCGATCAGCCCTTTTTTATATTTGCACATCAGAGAGCCCCGGTAATCATTGGTACCGGTCTGGACAAATCCCTTTATGCTTTCGTTCGAGAATGAAAAACTGCAATCAAGCTGGAAATACGGTCCCAACAAGAATATAGAAGAAAAAATTTCACCATACCTCGTTCCCCGGGATACACTAACACCTGAAGTAAAGCAGTGGGATGTCAATGCGGTGGAAAAGTTTGCGGTTATTTTTAAGAGCGCAGGGTATGATGTCTACAAGTTATAGGAGCGCCGGGTGAGGAAAAGTGAGATACGTGTTTGGTTATATTCGGACGTCGCTTGCGAACCATGAAAAAGAGATAGGGAAAAAAAAGAGGAATTCATTTTGAATCAAAAACATCCCATTCCGGCAGTGCGCGCTGTGATTGAAACTGAAAAAGGGAATGTATTGCTGCTCAGGCGCGATAACACCGATTCTTCGGAAGGCGAGTGGTGCCTGCCGGGCGGCAAGATCGATCTCGGCCAGACGGCGGAAGAGGCGATGATCAGAGAAGTGAAGGAAAAAATTGATCTGGTCTGTGAAGAGGTGGATTTTCTATTCTATCAGGACAATCCGCCGACGCCGCAACTGCCCGATCATTTTAAGGACAAAACTGCGCTCCCAAAAGAATTTTTCTCTCTATATGTCCTTCCGAGCAGCCTCTTTTTGCTTATGTCGATTATTTATTGTATATTTATATTTGGTTTATAAAAAATCGGGTTACCCGGCTACACAAAGGAAAGGTGGGACGCACCTGATTTACACTGATCGGTATAAATTACCAAAAATTATTCATT
>CAZSOP010000561.1:0-2469 GCA_964608385.1 uncultured Cytophagia bacterium | reverse complement strand
CCGGTTTCTTGAACATCAACCAGGCGATGAAAGAGATGGCTCTAACGAACGGCGCCGTGATTACCCAGGACCCCTATCAAAAAGATAAAGACGGCAAACCGCTCGAGCTTGTACAACTGGACAAAGCGACTCGCGAAAAGCGTATCAAAGAAGCCGTTGCGGCATTGAAATACCTGTCCGGTGGCGCCAAGCGCACCACCAATTATGCCGATGTTTCGCCCAAACTCATCGTGCTGGCAGCCTTTAAGAGCGGCAATCATCCCTTTTCACATCTGGCAAAAGAAGAGCTGGGCAAGCCGGTGCTTTCCATCGATGCGCTGAACGAGGTATTGCAGGACTATGTTGATCAATTCGAAGGTCCGGTCTATATCGGTCGGCGAGCCGGATTCATGGATGAACTGGATGAAGAATTGAAAAAGCTGGATTCCGGTAAGATCATTTATGGCCCCATCAACCAAATCATCGATCAATTTATCGATAAAATCCGCGTGGACTGATTATGAAGATTTATCGAATTCATCTGTCATCCTGGACAGCCTCGTTCCGCTATCCGAATATGATCACCGCCTTTCAACCGACACTGCCGGTGCCGCCGCTCTCCACCATCAACGGCTTGATTTCAGCTGCCATGGGTCAGTATTTTGTGGTGACGACGGAAAAGATCGGCTACTTTTTTCATGCAAAAGGCAAGCATATCGATCTGGAAACCATCTATCAAATGGGAAGAGGCTTGACAGGAATTAAATCCAATGTCATCAAGCGTGAATTCCTGTTCGAAACGGATCTATTTCTCTATACCGACAGTTCAGCAATCGCACAGGCATTTACCAGTCCGGTGTTTCCTCTACTGCTCGGGCGTTCCGGTGATCTCGCCCGGGTTCACGGTATCGACGAAATCGACAGGCAGGAAGAAACGATATTGACGCAGATCAGGGGCACGATCGTTCCGTTCATGCCCTATCAATTACCGGCCGCCATTCAGGCCCTGCCGGTGTGTTTTACCAATGATTTGCCCAGACGCAATATCGGCACCCGGCCCTATAGCCTGCTGCCGGCAAATTATCCGGATCAGGTCACACACGAAATCAAAGCAGCAGGGTTTCACGATACCGTGCCCATGGACGGAAAAAGCATATCCCTTGATGTCTATTGGCAAGAAATTTGAACAACAGGCAATATTGCAGAGATATCGGGATTCACATCATTTTTAAGGAAAAGAGAGTATCGTGATTCTGGCAAAATCCGATGGCACCTCGCTGCAACAACATATCAATGACTGTCTGCTTATCTGGAATGAGATGCAAAGAGCAGTGCCAAAACTGCCTGTGGTGAGTCGTTTGCCCGAGTTTTGGCAGGTGCTTTTTGCTGCAGTCTATATCCACGACTTTGGCAAGGCGCAATGCGAATTTCAAAACGTTTTGCAGAACAAAGCCAATAAATGGTGCCGCCAGCGTCATGAATTGTATTCGGTGCCGTTCGCAGACAAATTCGTTCTGCCCGATCATCTGCATTCCTTACTCAAACGGGTGGTGCTGGGACATCACCGGGATTTTCTGCAATTGACCCATGAAAAGTACAAAAATCCGGATATGCTGGAATTCGAAAAAAGAGTCAAATGGGCAAAGCGTGCCGCTCATCCAGAAGATTATAACTATAACCTGCGTACCGGTTTCGATCAAGAGTTGGTGCAGGTGATCGAACAATTCGATGCGGTTGCCGGCTGTTATGGCATCGATTTGAATTTTTCCAACACAGTCAGATTTGTCTCACAGTTCCATCCCTACCGCGAGATTGCCAGTGAATATCAGGACATCGATCCTGCGGATGCGGAATTTTTGCAAAACATGCTGCTCCTGGGTGCGCTTAAATTATGTGATCACTATGGATCAGCCGGTATTGCAAGGCTGCCGCTCCTGAAGGATGACCATTTTGCTTTCCTTGAGAGAATGCGCGACAACCTTGCCGCACAGAGAGCGGATTTTTATGAGCATCAAAACGCCTGCGCCCGATCGGATCAAAATTGTCTCCTGGTCGCACCGACCGGATCTGGAAAAACCGAAGCCGCTCTCATGTGGTTGCGGCGACAGATGACGGAACAGGGACGGGTTTTTTATGTTCTGCCCTTTACCGCATCGATCAATGCCATGCATCAAAGATTATGCGAACATATGGATCCCGGTGCAGGGAATTTTTCCGATATAATCGGACTACAGCATGGCAATGTGCCATCTTATCTGGCATCCGTTTGGACCGAAACACCGCATACAACCATACACCAACGCAATGCCCAGATACAGACCTGGAAACAGCAACTCTCACGCATGCAGCATCCGCTCAAGGTGGTAACGCCGTTTCAGCTACTCAAGTATTTCTATGGTGTCAAGGGTTTTGAAATGGGATGGGTTCAGTTTGCCGGTGCTAAACTTATTTTTGATGAAATCCATGCTTATGAACCGGAAACTTTTGCCC
>CAZSOP010000560.1:0-2469 GCA_964608385.1 uncultured Cytophagia bacterium | reverse complement strand
CAGAGTAACTTGGCGAGCTTGGCGGTTTTGGGTACGCATTAACCGGATGAGCCAATTAATTGAATAAAAACAATACAATAAGATCTATAAATGCTTGAAAATCAGTCCTGGAACGCATTTAGTCTGCTAAAAACATAACTCTAAAAAGAGATTGCTATATCGCGTGCAAATCGACATTTTTTACCGGGCTATACCTGGCACATCACACATCGATGCCATAATCCCGAGTGTTTGTTAAAACATCGCATTGATCGATATCGGTGGATCGCAGAATTGGGTAAAGCCAAACGACGTTATACTCTCCGAATTTTAAATTATATCGCTACTTTTAATCATATTCATCTGATCGTCTATTTACAGAAAAACATCTTGACCATTTTACGATACTCTACAGATTTAAGAATGAGGAAATATACATTGGCCGAGACCGGACTACCGCTATCATCCAATCCATTCCACTGCAAAACATAATGTCCGGGTGATTTCTCTTCATTCACCAACGTGGCAATCTTTTGCCCCAATACATTATAGACACTAATATTCACATGCCCGCTTTTCGGAATCTTGTATTCAATTCGCGTCATGGGATTAAACGGATTGGGATAATTGGGCAAGAGTTCAAAATGTTCGGGAATTGCGTCCTCTTTCCCTACTGCCACAGGGTATTCTACCTCCACCACCAGCGGTTTTGACTGAATGCTCAGGCTGGTATCAGTTTGACACCGGGCCAAAACTCTGATTTCATACTTGCCCGGTTCCTGCCATTGATGTACTGCAGAAGTGTCCGCCGACCAGCCGCTCATCTGACCATCCCCCCAATCGAACCGATATTGCACCGGATGGCCATAACTGGAGAAAACCTGATTTGAATAATATGTATACGACTTTTCGACAAGTGGATATGTTTGACCTCGTGGCACCATTAAAGCAGAGAGCGTTTCAGCAGGATGAAAAGCGACTGCCACATATCCCAGTTCATTGATCCGAAATCTTGTGATCTCCTCCTTTTTCTCAACGGGTAGGAGCACCTGCAAATCCTGTTGATGAGCAGAAAGAAAGAGCAAAACAATATCGCGGATATTTTTCTCTTTCCTCATTGAGCTATCCATGTTGACGTCAATCGTCAAATCAAAATCTAATTGATGGCCAAAGGGATCCAGATAATAAACCGATCCCAAAGCCGCTAAAGAATCAGGCACAAAATCCTCGCAGGACGCCCTGCCGATATAGACCTTCAAGCTGTCCATAGCCGGCATATTGCTGCTGAATATCTCAAGCAAGCTATCCGGAGATACCCTTTTACCGGTGTACAACATATCCGGATAAAGCGAATCCACTTTACAATCACCGCACCGGAAAGAAATAAGCGTATCGAGTTTATCCGGTACAATGTCCTGGTTTGCTGCGAGAATACGAACAGATATACTATCGACAGAGGATAGACTTTTTACCCGAGTAGAGATGTCACAGCGTTTGTTTGCACAAAAAATATTTGTTATTGTTGTATCCAGGGCAATGCCCCCGTTTATAAAGGGTATGTTATTGATATAGCATCTCAAAGAATCGCGTTCAATCCCGCGTTCAGGCTCGCGTATCTGAAACCGGATGACAGGGTTCTCGGGTACATGTAAAGCACCGGCAGAGGGATAAATAAAAGCCAGCGTTGGTGCGCTGGTAATGTCCCGAACAAAATACGCCCTGAGCGAAAAATCCTGATTCATCACAAATTTCTGTCGCGTTTTCAGAGAATCCGCCAGCCCTTCCCAGTGGCTAAATAGATAATTTTCAGCAGCGTTTGCTTCCACCCAAACGGTATCACCATACTGATAAACGGTTTTATTCGGTTCTATCAAGACCTCACCCCCGGCTTCCGGTAAAACATTGACGGTTAGCCTGAAGGTGTCCGGTTCAAAATATGCGATAACGGTTTTATGGCTATCCATTCGTACCGGTGTGATGATACTGTCCAGATTCGTAACCGGGCCCTCCCAGTTGAGAAAATGGTATCCATTAGCTGCAACTGCGCTGATCTCTATGACTGCATTTCTTTCAAAGAGATGGCTGCCTTCAGCCGGTATTGTTGTACCTCCCTCCCGGGGTTGTAATGAAATCAAAAGCGTATATCCCGAACGCGTACCAGGAGAGCCTCCAATCTCCGGACTGGGTTTCCAGTTAGCTGCCTGATTGTTGTCGCTGTACAAATCAGAAAGAAGCAGAGAATATCCCTCACCATCTGCAGCCACAGGCCAGGGAGATTCATCGGCATAAGCAACACTATCGATCAATATTTGATTGGCATTGAATAGTCTGATCTGATCATTGCCATTACCGAGACCAAAATCAAAATTACCGATAACATTTTTGATATCATAACGCAGCTTGATGGCGGACGTATCCGCACAAAGCACCAAACATTTTCCTGGCGGTAAAATCACAGAATCCGGAAAACGATAAGAATGCGCATCCGAA
>CAZSOP010000559.1:0-2490 GCA_964608385.1 uncultured Cytophagia bacterium | reverse complement strand
CTTGCCTTGACACCTGTTTTTATTGCAACGGTGATGTCGCTGGGACAAATTCGTCAGATGGTTATCAATCCTCAAATAACCGTGGTTGCAGGGACCCTGTTGGCCGTCGCATTGCTGTTTGTTTTGTCTATTTATTGGTACAGGCATCTCAATAAAGCCTGAAAGGCTAATCCAAACCGTTTTTCCGGAGAGATTTATTGAAACGCGTTAGATATGATGCTGTAGATATACAACGCTTGAAAAGATACAAGCAGGCAATCCTTATTTCCATATCCGGAAACATTTTTTTGGCCGTCCTCAAGGGTATTATGGCCTGGTTGTCCGGCAGCAGTGCGGTGTTTTCAGACGCTGCCAATTCACTTGGGGACACGCTTTACAGTATTTTTATGGGGATCGGGCTTTATCTTTCTCAACAGCCGGCAGACGAAAGCCATCCTCAGGGACACAGTCGTATTGAACCTTTTGTGAGTTTATTTATTTCAATCGCTATTGCTTTTGCCGGTGTCGTCGCGGTACAACAGGGTATTACGCGGTTTTCAAGCGGAGGTCGGGTTGCCGACATTGGATGGACCACCCTTATACTTGTTTTCAGTATCTCTATTAAAGTGGTGATGTTTTGGCGGGTAAAACGCCTGGGTCGCGAGACTTCAAGTCCGGCAATCAACGCAAGTGCCAGAGATAATTTGGTCGATGTTGCCACCTCTGCAGCCGCCCTGATCGGGGTATGGGGCGCTTTTTTTGTCGACCCGATTTTTGATCCGATCGCCGGCATTGTTGTCGGATTATGGATTTTTCGTACGACCTGGGAGATTCTCAGTGAAAATATAGGCTACCTGACCGGACGTGGAGCTCCAAGAGAATTGAGTCAGAAAATTGCAAAAATGGCTTTGTCGGTAAAAGGGGTCGACCACGTACACAGAGTTATTGCAGAATATGTGGGGCCCCGTATGCGTATCGATATGCACATCAATGTAAATGGTAAAATATCTCTCGAGAAAGCACATGCCATTGGAGAGCGGGTTAGCGAGAAAATAAGAGAACTGTCGGAAGTAGATCTGGTTTTTGTTCATGTAGAACCCACAGAACCTGAAATTACGTAGGTCATAAAATGCTATTGTCCTTAATAACATAAATACGTATATATGACAATATATTCCTGGCGTATTATCCATCAAGAAACTCTATCACACCCATAAAACCGGCACACTGATATGCCTTAACCCATATCAGCAAGAATCGTCGGGAAAAAAGCTGTTAAGCTCTGAATGCCGTTTCCATTTATACCTTTTACAGATGAATATATCGGTGTTGATGCACATCATGAATTAAAGCAAAAGAAAGGAAAAGAGATGAAAAAAAGCCTGCTTTTTGTCGTTGTCATTTTGTTTGTTTCAGTTGTGATGGTCTATTCGCAGGAGGAAACTCTGCTGCTTCGATTTCCCGCCATATATGAGAATCAGATCGCTTTTTCCTATGGCGGTGATCTCTATAGCGTCGACCGGCAGGGAGGCATAGCCCGGCGATTGACCAGCGATACCGGATACGAGTCTTTCCCGCGTTTTTCCGCAGATGGTAAGCACATTGCTTTTACGGCACAATACGACGGCAATACAGAGATTTATTTAATTCCAGCCTGCGGCGGTGTTCCCGAACGGTTAACGTATACAGCCACCCTCTCCAGAGACTATATTTGGGATCGCATGGGGCCCAATAATATTGTTATAGGATGGATGAACACCAAAGACCAGATCGTCTTTCGTTCACGGATGCGTGAATTTAATTCTTTTTTGGGTCAGCTTTATACCGTCGGCCCGGACAAAAATTTGCCGCAACAACTGCCTCTGCCGCGAGGAGGCTTTTGTTCCTTTTCACCCGATGATTCAAAACTGGCATTTAACCGCATTTTCCGTGAATTCCGCACCTGGAAACGGTATCGCGGCGGCATGGCGGACGATATCTGGATTTATGATTTTAACAGCAAAGAAACTGTAAATGTCACTGATCATCCTGCTCAGGATATTATTCCCATGTGGCACCAAGATGACATATATTTCGTTTCCGACAGGGATGAAAACAAACGCATGAACCTTTATGTTTATCATCATAGGACAAAAGAAATTGAAAAACTCACTGATTTTGTTGATTTTGATATAAAGTTCCCCTCTCTCGGTAAAGAGGCCATTTCTTTTGAGAACGGTGGCAGAATTTATCTTTATGATCTCTCTCTTAAAGCATTGAACCCCGTGAAGATTATCATTGCGAATGATGGAACCGAATCGCGTGGCGGCTTGAAAGATGTTAGTGACAATATTACCAACTATGAAATTTCACCGGATGGCAAACGCGCTCTATTTGGTTCCCGGGGTGATGTGTTTACCGTGCCGGCCCGTGAGGGTGTTACCTACAATCTAACCCGGAGTGCCGGGATTCATGAGCGGGCCTCAAAGTGGTCACCGGACGGCAAATGGATCGCCTATATTTCTGATGCAA
>CAZSOP010000558.1:0-2490 GCA_964608385.1 uncultured Cytophagia bacterium | reverse complement strand
ATGAAAAAGATTCAGCAAAAATCATCACTCTTATTCATAGTGATTATATTCGACGCCGGCGGAAGACAATTCACATACCTGTAATTGCATTACCAAGGCAAGTTGGTATAGAGTTAACAAGCGGAATTGTTGCTTATCCATCCGTAGCAAATCCGGAATACAATGTTACTTCTTTGATCCCGGCATCACTCTGGATGCCGGGATTGTTTACCAAAATGTCAATAGAGCCGAATACCAGTAAAAAAAATAATCACGCTTAAAATTGGAACAAAAAAACAAATATCAAGCCATACTCTTTTGATTTCACTTTCAGATCGGATTCCCCCGTCTATCAAAATAGCTGAAAAATATGCTAACTATATTGCCGGTCTCCAGAGACAATGAAACCTTATTAAAAAAGGTGAGCATAGAAAATATTGGGTGCTTGTCGACGTTACCGTATACATTCCAGGAACGAAAAAAACATACCACGCCGAGGTCCGCCCGTTATCCTCGTCACCGCAAAGACCTTCCGGATTTGCGAACGGACTCGAAAATCGATTTTATCAGGCGGCTGATTTTTGCATCGGTATATTCTACCACCGATAATCCCTTAACCTGGGCCTGAGTCATGCGCTTGTCGTAGGGAAGCGTCCCCAAAAATTCAGAGCCATACCCTTTTGCAATACTTTCGATATCCTTCGTTTTTTGCAGGTTCAGGTCGTACTTGTTGACAACCACACCGGAACGAACGGAGAAGAATTTGATAACATCCAGTATTCTTTTCAAATCATGAACGCCTGAAACCGTCGGTTCCGTCACGACCAGAGCATAATCTGCACCAGTGAGGGAAGCGATAACGGGACAACCCGTACCGGGTGAACCATCAATAATCGCTTTTTTTCGCTGCGCCTCCTGCGCAAGAATTTCCTTGTTATTCCTGACCAGAGTTACCAGTTTACCGGAATTTTCTTCGGCAATCCCCAATTTTGCATGACTCATCGGACCAAAGCGGGTATCCGACAAATACCATTCGCCGTTGACGGCCGGTTCACAGCTTACCGCCTCATCCGGACACACCAGGCAGCATACACCGCAGCCCTCACATGACATTTTATCGATGGCAAAAACAGTTCTGCCGTTATGGCTGGTTTTATGAATGGCTTCAAAACGGCAGGATTCATAACAATCCCCACATCCCGTGCATTTGTCAGCATCAATGTCTGCCGTATCGCTGCCGCTAAAATAGCCCTTTTGTTTAATGTCAGGATTTAAAATAAGATGCAGGTCAGCGGCATCGACATCGCAGTCGGCGATAACCATATCGCGATCCAGAGCACAAAAAGCGGCAACCAGAGAGGTTTTACCAGTGCCCCCCTTACCGCTGATCACGACCAGTTCATGACTTTTATCCCCTGTTGCCTGGGGAAGCGTGCTGTGACGGACGGCGAGTTGGGAAATCTCTTCTTCCTTGCCGGAATCCTTTTGCGTTTTTCTCACCGGTTGTTTGTTACGGGCCCGTTCAAGGATGTCCTTTGTTAGCTCGCGAAACAAACCCCGATATTGCGGCAACTTTTCAACAACCATGTCGCCTTCAGAGTAGCACTCTGCAATTTTGCGGTCGTCCGGAATTTCACCGATAATATCAAGCGAAGCATCGCGGCAATATATTTTCAGATCATCATTGCTGTATTCGGCACGGTTGACCAGAACCACGGGTTCCTGGTTGAGCTCTCTGCACATATCAACGGCGAGTTTAAGATCGTGAATACCGAATGGCGTCGGATCGGTTACGAGGATACAGAGGTCGGTATCCTTTATGGTTTCAACCACCGGACAAGCCGTACCCGGCGGTGAATCCAGAATATTTACGCCCTCACCGATATGGTCTTTCACCCTCTTGATCAAGCGCGGAGACATGCCGCCTTCAGCGGTTTCCAGTTCAGCATAATGAAAATCAATAGATCCGCTCTGTCCATGTTTGATGAAACCTATTTTTCTTTGTTTCTCGATGATCGCATTTTCAGGACAAACAATTGAACAGGCGCCGCAAATGTGGCACAGATTTTTAAAAAAGAGAGCTTTTTTCTTGACCATGGCGATCGCATTGTAATGGCAGGCCTTTGCACAGAGGCCGCAACCCGTACAACGGTCCGCGTCGATATCAACCGGTGAAAGCAGGGTAACCTCTTCCTCTCTGTCAATAGTCGGTTTAAGAAAGAGATGGCCGTTGGGTTCTTCCACATCACAATCAAGATAACGAACGTTTTGTCCTGATTGCAGCAGGGTTTTGGCAACATTGGTAGCAATAAAAGTCTTGCCGGTTCCGCCTTTACCGCTCGATATGGCAATTTTGAGTTTCATCTGAACATCTTTTTTCATTTTTCCTCCATCATCACAGTCTATAGTTTCGACTCGAGCCTCTATACGTTTCTCTCTCATTCATAAACAGTTACGGTTTTACACCCTTCATTACAAGAGTTTCCTCGATATAAGAATAGATCATCATAA
>CAZSOP010000557.1:0-2494 GCA_964608385.1 uncultured Cytophagia bacterium | reverse complement strand
GGCAACGAAAATCGGGCACTTTACATGAAACTTGAAAACAGAATGCTCAAAAGGGGTTTCATGATGATTGGCCATCAAAAAATCGACGAGTTTTTTATCGCGCAGCGTATGCGTAATGCCCTTGCCGAGCGATACTCTGGCTGCCTGGACTACAGCCAGGTCTCCCCCCATGAAATCGACCAGGCGAATAAAACCGTGATCAAGGATGTCCTTATGTTCAGCCATGTGGATTTGTTTTTTTCCTTTTAAAAGTGAACCTCAAAACGATTTAGATATGAATAACCCGGTCATAAGCATCCTCTGCAGCCTCTTTGATGACTTCGGAAACCGTCGGAATACATCCCCAGTTTAAGCAAATGCCACCAACCCTGTCTTTTTCAACCACAGCGGTTTTTGAACCTAGTTGCGATGCCCGGATAGCTGCCACGTATCCTCCGGGACCGGATCCAATGACCACAAGATCAAATCTTTCTGCCATATTCACCCCATGATTAGGAAGAATTTATCCATATCTGTTATGATGAACTAGATTGTTGCAACAGTTTTACCATCGTTTGCATAAAATGGGCCGCATAGAGTCCATCTATAATGCGGTGATTATACACAAGGCCCAGATAAATCACACTGCGAATGGCGACCATGCCATCGATAACACCCGGTCTCCCCTTCTTCTGCCACAATTTCATCGTGGATACCGCTTGCGTGCAAGGCAATTTGAGTCTTCAATATTGCCCGAGGATTCCGACATATTTCCCTCCGTTTCCCAAAACGTCCCAAGCGATGTCAAATGCTATATATAAGCAACTTTGCCGGGGCTCCAATTATTCCATGGTTTTCGGTTTATTTACGTTTTAATGGTTTCGGCAACTTGATGCGCGAGTTGTTGACAATTTTGCAGCTCTTCTTCATCAGGAACGAGATTGCAGGTTACTCCTTCAAAAGGAACTTTGAATTTAAGCGCTTTTAACCGTTCATCGATAAACTTAACCGATTCACCACTCCAGCCGATCGATCCAAAGCTTGCAGCAATTTTTCCCTTCAGGTTAAGCGTGGTCAAACTGGTTAATAGCTCCCAAACCGGTTTAACAGCGTCATTGTTGATGGTCGGTGAGCCGACCAGAATAGCATCGCAGGCTTCTATTTTATCGAGCTGTTCATCGATGGAAATCTGAGTCAGGTCATACAATTCAACATCCATCTTCTCCTGCTTTAACGCCTCGGATATGACCTTTGCCATAATTGCTGTATTGCCGTGAGCGCTGACGTAATAGACAAGGCACTTGGGAGTTGCATTATCAGGTAAAGGACGTGACCATTGATCATACGTTGTCATAACCGCATCCACGGATGAACGAATGATGGGACCATGCGATGGGGCGATCATTTGAATATCAAAATTCTTGAGTTTGGCAAGCGCGTTTTGGACATTTTTCTTAAAGGGGCGAAAGATGATATTAAAATAGAGCTCAAAATCAGGAGCAAAATCCCGGGTAATGGCATCATCGAACATGCGGCTATCGCAAAAATGATTGGCAAAAACATCACAAGGGAACAACAGCCGATCTTCACGACAATAGGTCATCATGGTATCGGGCCAATGCAAAAATGGCGTTTGGAGAAATTCCAGAGTTTTGCCACCGAGTTCGATGGTGGAGCCATCTCCGACCGGGGTAATTTTAGCATCGCGATTAATGATGTTTTTAACAAATTTTACAGCGGATTTTGAACAGAGAATTTCAGCATCAGGAGCTTTATCCAGCAAGGCAATGAGACTGCCGGAATGATCGGGTTCTGTATGCTGGACGACAATATAATCCAGCTTTTGCAAATCGATAAGCTGAGAAATATTTTGCAGAAAAAGATCGGTAAATTTCGATTTTACCGTATCGATGAGAAGCGATTTATCAGCATTGATTAAATAACTGTTATAAGTGGAACCGTTTTTGGTTTTCATAATGATATCAAAAATCCTCAAATCGGGGTGAAGCGCACCGACCCAGTGTATATCTGAAGCGATGGAAAAAGATTTCATAATACCTCCGCATTGGAATACCAAAATAATGTCATTTTTGAATGTTAATAAAGGTTAAAGTATAGAAAAGAGGAATGAAAATCAAGTTTATTCAATAGAGGATGGCGGCTTTTAAACCGAAAACGACAAAATCAGGCACGACCATTAGCCGTTTTTATCAACTTTGATGGTAAAGCCTTCGACTTTAACCTCTTCAGCACGACAACACCGGTCGCTATGTTTCAAATCTTCAACACGGTCAGCATAGTCAAAACATTTGGTTAATGCCTCTTCAGGTGAACGGGCAACTTTAAGATTCCAGCATTTTTTTTCGCCCATATGATAAACCTTGTACAATTTATACTCGTCCATTGTGCCTCCGTGATAATTTGGCAATGTAGATGCTTTATTTTTTATTATTCTGATTATTTGGGAGAAGAGGAGGTCGATCTGGACGCGCTGACCCTGCGCGATCGGGCGGTC
>CAZSOP010000556.1:0-2499 GCA_964608385.1 uncultured Cytophagia bacterium | reverse complement strand
ATTAAAAGTTAAATTCTATTGGAGGTATATCATATATGGTGCCACAACTAATTATGGTATTCAAATTAAATGAAAATATAAAGTTAGTGCTATATACTGAAAATTGTGAAAACTACAACAATGCTGCAAAATTCACCCACCCTGTTCAAATAAAACCGTCCTAATATCAATAAATTTAATTACTTGTATGGGGTGGGTGAGAAATTCACCCACCTCATGGGTGGAAATCGCAAGTATTTGTTTTTTATAAAAAAGGGTGGGTGAGAAACTCACCCACCCAAATTCAATAAAAATAGTAAGCTTAAAAAATGAAAAAATTTAAGGTGTTTAATTGTTCAATTTAATGTCAAATTGTTTAATTTTTTTTTCAACGTATTGCGGTCAACCCCAAGTATTTGCGCGCATTTGCGGATTTGATAGTTATTCTGCTCCAACACCCGGCATATGTATTCGTATTCGATCTCTTTAAGGGTTTTACAGAACTCCCGGTCCGGTAATGACCCGCTATTCCCGTTTGCTTTCATTTTCAACACGTTGGATAAACTGGTGTGAATGTCTATGTCAAGGGACAATTGCTGGACCCGTTTCTTTAATTCCCGGACATTTCCGGGCCAGTCGTGCACACCGAAAATATCCAGCAACTCGTCGTCCAGCTGGATGATTTCTCTCTGTCCATTCCCGTTTGATCGGCATTGACAAAAATGCTGGACCAGTTTGGGAATATCCTCTATCCGGTCACGTAAGGGCGGTAGGATGATCTCCATATCGTTCAAACGGTAATACAGGTCTTCCCGGAAGGTCTTGTCCCGGACACATTGCTTCAGATTCCGGTTGGTGGCGGCCAGCACCCAGGCGTCCACCTGACGTTCTTCCACTTCTCCCAGCCGTCGATAGCTACCGTTTTCCAGAAACCGCAGCAGTTTCGGCTGCAAACGAATGTCCATTTCGCTGATCTCGTCCAGAAACAGGGTACCTTTGTGCGCGGCTTCCACCAAACCGATATTGTTGTCCATGGCGCCGGTAAACGCGCCTTTCTTGTGGCCGAACAAGGTACTTTCCAGCATGTCCGCGGGAATAGCGCTGCAGTTGATGCGCACAATCTCGTGCCCGCGGCGGCCGCTGCAGGTGTGCAGCGCGTTGGCCACCAGTTCCTTGCCGGTGCCGGTCTCACCCGTGATCAGCACCGTCATATCGGTGTGACCGGAAATCCGCATGATCAGCTTTTTGATTTGCTTGATCGCTTTGCTCTCCCCGATAATCGCGTCCAGAGCTGCGTTTTTCATATCAACCCCATCATCATTATATTTGGTAAATTTTGAAATACAATTGAATCCACAATATACATCCATACCACCATGCCCGTGAACAGACCAAAGGGTAGTTTGGCCGTCCGTGTTAACCGGCCGCTGATCCCGATACCACAATCCATGTCCAGACATACCAGCCCATCAGTTAATACCCATCAGGTTTATTGAGATGTTAAATATGCCAGTATACAAATCAATATTATCTTGAACCATATTTAAACCTCCTGCAAAAGGCCATACCAATATTCTTCTGAGTGAATATCAACAACAGCTGCGAAGAATATTGATAAGCCAAGGACATAGCAGAGTAAAAATTTTTTCATGATCTTCTCCTTTATTCTATTGGTGGTTTGATTTTATTAAAGCAGGATTCATGCCATATTAAATGATGCTATTTTAAGAGTTTGAAAATTTTGCGTTTATGCGGTGTGATAAGGAGGGGATAAATTTCTGGCAAAGGGTCAATTATTGACCCCCTATATGAGGCAAAAACTTGATAAGCTATTAAATTAAATAGGCTTAGGGTGTGGTCAATTATTGACCCCCCAAAAGCAGGCAGTCTGGATAAGGTGCTGTTTTTGCGGAATTTGACCTATGGTCAATTTTTGACCCCCCTATTTTTCCAGAGCATATTTTTGTAATTTCTTTTTCAGGGTGTTTCTGGAAATTCCCAGTCGACGCGCGGTTTCTCTTTTATTTTGGTTGGTTGCCTGCCAAATCTCGCGGATATGACTACATTCGGCTTTCTCGAGTTCTGTATAGCAAGAGATTTTTTGATGCACTATTTCCTGATTAAGCTCTGTTCTGATCTGATCGAGAATCGAAAAATCCTGTTCAAGGACAACCAGCTTGTCGATAATATGCTTCAATTGTCGAATATTACCCGGCCATTCAAATTTCCTGAAACAATCCAAAACTTGTTCATTATGACTAATCGAGTTTCCATTGAGGGTTGAATCGATTTGCTGCTCAAAATAGTGTATCAGTAATTTTATATCTTCAACTCTTTTCCGTAAAGGGGGCAGATGAAGATGGAACGCATTAAGCCGATAAAACAAATCTGTCCTGAATCCATGTTCCGTATCCATTTTTACCAGTTCTTTGTTGGTGGCTGCCAGGATCCAAATATCTGCTTTTCGCTCCCGCGCTTCCCCCAGTCTTCGGTATTTAAAATCTTCCAAAAACCTCAACA
>CAZSOP010000555.1:0-2502 GCA_964608385.1 uncultured Cytophagia bacterium | reverse complement strand
TGGAGTTAAAAAGATAAAATTTACTTTATACGCTTTGATCAGGGTCGCTACCTCGTTTATATCGCGATTAGCCGGAATGATGATCCTCATTCCGGCAAGAAAGGCCGGAATGAGTGAGGTGCTGCCTGCAACCGTTAAGGGTATTAACGGCAGATAGGTTTGTTGATGTTCATGTCTGATGTTCGCCGCTTTTACAAACGCATGACAACTCGCGGCCCAGCTTGACTGATCGAGCTTTATTCCTTTTGGCATACCGGTAGATCCTGAACTAAAATTAATCGTGGCCGGGTTTTGCGGAGCAGGCAAAGGTACAGAGGCAATGGATTCGGTTTGGGCCAAAGGTTTAAAAAAAAGCGTTGTTGCATTCAGACAAAGGTCGGATTTCTCCGGAATGAGGATGAGTTGCGGGTTTGTTTGATCGATAATCTGATTCAACGTATTCAGAGAAAAACTGATGGGAATCAGCACGATTTCAATGTCGGTCAAATGAGATGCCAGGCGAAGCGCGATGGATTGAACAGAATCCGGCAAATAAACCGCAATGCGATCGTTTGGTTGCAAGCCTTTTGACTGCAAAAAGAGAACGGCTTGATCTACCTGTTTCGCCAGTTCTTTATAGGTCAGAGAATCGTTTTCGTGCACGATAGCTGTTTTTTCGCCGTTTCTGTATAACGCAACGCGGATGAGTGCCGCTATAGTCTTTTTCCGGGATATATAACGGTTTCTAATATAGCTGTAAATGGGTGTCAACATATCTTTCTTGTTCCAGGAGATTCATTATGTATTAAGCTCTTGATGATATCCATCTGAATCGATAGAGCGGTCTTGGCTAAACCATCGCTCAGGTACGTTTTGGCTTTCCAGGCGCATAAGGACGGCCGGCGCGTTTTCGAGTCCATCAATACTTTTTGTCTGGCGGGCAACCGTTTCACAGCCGAATAATAGCTGATAAACCCGTTCATGGCAAGGATTGACGGTGCAAAGCAACGTGTCGATTTCCAGTTGTCTGAATATAAAGTTTAAGGATTCCTTAAACAGATCCTTAACAATACTTTTTTTGTGCCGACACTCTTTACAGGTGACCATCCGCCAGCAAGCTGCCAGCATATTTGTTTGTGACCTTATTTTTCGGGTATGTTCGGGAAAATCCCTGTCGGTGTTGAGCCCCGCAGGACCATCTACAGTAATGGAAAGTGTTCCCAGCACACGGGAACCGGAATTCGCAATCATAACAGTGGTTTCAGGAATATTTTCCAGTTCTGGATAATGAATGAGCTGACCCTCGGGTTGGGGTGTTGCATAATTCATCTCCACATAGGCATCATTGGTGAGGCGATATACACTTTCCAATTCTTGTTTGCTGGCAGCTTTTTTTATTTCATAATTTTTGGTTTTATATGTCTTGTTGTTTTGCTGCAGTATAGGAGTGATCTCATCAATGTTTTCGATTGCGTTAATTGGCTTTGGTCGTGTTAAAATAGACATATTCTAATCTCCGGTTTTAGGATTTGCACTATGGTGTGGAGTGTTTTTGCCCTTCAAGCTGTGGGTGCCATCTCTCTTTCCAAGCTCGCGCTCGCCGGGAAAACCAAAAGAGATGAGTGTACTTTTTATCAAACATTTATCGGTGAAAGCGGATTGTAAAAGATTAAGAGATATTAAAAGATTAAATGAATGGAAATATGGATGGATAACGATTCCAAGCAGACAGAAGAGAGTAATGCTTGAACCAGCCAAACCTCTTCCGATTCGCTCGTGGCTAATTTTTTGCAGCGCTGATGATGGAGTAGCTATTATTCGTTTGAATGGGCTCACGGGGACTCTTTTATAAAGATGCTTTACTCTATGCTGTAAAAAAAACGCCGGATTGCATTGCCAAGACGCAAAATGCTCAAATGGCGATTCGAGTTAGCCCCTCGTGTTTTTTTAATCGGAAAGGAGCAAAGTCTTTTCTTTTTGCCCTTGATTAAGAAACGTCTCCCCAAGCAGAAAAACAGGACAATGCTCGTTGTTCTCGTGCAAGAATGTATGAAAAGATGACAAGAAGATCAAGAAAAAAGGCGTTTACTTGGTCGTTTTTTTCAAAAATAATGCTCCAAGCGTCAAAAGCAGCCACTTTTTAGTCTATGTATATAATAAACAATATCTCACTCCGATCCGCCCCCGGAATGGTCGACTCTAGAATGATTAACGTCTTCGCGGCTTGACGCATTTGCCATCCACACAGGTATTACGTCCATCCGGGCATGCGGCGCAATCGTCGTCACTGGAGCAGGATTCGGGACAGGGTGAGGCTTCAATCTGCACGCACCGGCCGTTGACACAATGCGTACGTCCATCCGGGCATGTGGCGCAATCGTCGTCACCGGAGCAGGATTCGGGACAGGGTGAGGCTTCAATCTGCACGCACCGGCCGTTGACACAATGCGTACGTCCATCCGGGCATGTGGCGCAATCGTCGTCACCGGAGCAGGATTCGGGACAGGGTGTGGCTTCAATCTG
>CAZSOP010000554.1:0-2550 GCA_964608385.1 uncultured Cytophagia bacterium | reverse complement strand
CCTTGTCGTCGCCGCTGGGTGGATAATAATTGATTCTCACCTTGTGATAGATATCGCCATATAGTTCGGGATAGGTTTGTGGCTGAAAAATGTATTGCAATGCAGCAGATTTTGTCACCTCCTTGGAGCGAAACGAATCCGGATCATCCAATACTTCACCATCGCGATTTCCGAGGATATTGGTCGAAAACCAGCCATTAACACCAAGCATTCTTGCCTTGATTCCGGGAGCTACAACGGTTTTCATCCAGGTTTGCCCGGTTTTGAAATCCTTTCCTGAAATGGGTACCTTGTTTTCCTGTGCCAGATCGAGCAAGGCGGGGATGTCATGCGTATAATGTGGAGCACCGTTTACATACGGTATTCCAAGCTTTAAGGCGGCGTATGCATAGATCATACTGGATGAGATGGCGGGATGGTTTTCTTTTAAAGCTGCTTCAAAGGTTGCGAGAGAATTCCATACTGAATCCGGATTCAACAATACTTCCGTACTGCCGCACCAGACAATGACAATCCTGTCGAGATTATTGGCATTCTTGAAATTTTCCATGTCTTTCATCAACTGTTCGGCGAGGTCCATCTTCGTCTTGCCTTTTTTGACGTTAGGACCATCGAGTTTTTTCACATAACTCTTATCAAAAACAGCAGGCATGGGTTTGATGGCTTCCATCTGAGGTTTTACCTTGTCGAGATCCTCTTTGGTCAACACACCGGCATTCAGGGCGGCTTCATAGCCGTTATCATTAAAGATGTCCCAGCCTCCGAAAACAACATCTTCTAGTTGAGCCAGCGGCACAAAATCCTTTATTTTGGGAACCCGGTCATCGGTTCGTTTTCCCAGTCGAATGCTCCCTATCTGCGTGAGGGAACCGTAAGGTTTGGAATAACCGTTACGGATCAATTCAACACCGGCAATCAATGTGGTCCCCACGGCTCCAAGGCCGGGTAGCAAGATGCCTAGTTTCCCTTTGGGTTCTTTGACATTAACACCTTTTTCAATCACTTTGTTGCTCCTTTCTACTTGGGTTTATACTAAAAAAATATATTGTGTTTATTCATGCGGAACATCAGATGGAAGTTTTTCCCATTTTTCCGCATTATCCTCACTCCATATATGCCATATCCTTTGAATGGCGGTAATATTGGCAAAAATGGCCACCAAAACAATGGCAATAACCAAAACGATTTCAGAAATCAATGCGCCGATACTCAATAAGACCAGCCTTTCAGGCCGTTGCATGATGCCGATTTTGCACTCAAATCCCAGCCCCTCTGCCCGGGCTCTCACGTAACTCACCATTAATGAACCACCCAGCCCCAGAAAGATGGTAACGACGACCACCAAATCGATCACCCGAATCATCTCATGTTGAGGAATGAAATGTATGGTAATTCCCAGGTAAATAAAAATTTCTGAAAAACGATCCAGGGTAGAATCGTACAGGGCGCCAAACTTTGTCACCCGGTTGCTCTCACGGGCTACCGATCCATCAATAAGATCAAACGTACCAGCCACTAACAATATAACCGCTGCCAGCCGGAGTGAACCCTTTGCAAACTGATAAGCAGAAAATAAGGAGAGGATCAGAGAAATGGTGGTAAAAAAATTGGGGTTGAGATTTGTTTGAATGAAAAAATTTATTACCGGTTGTAAAAGTTTGCGAAAACCCTTTTTTAATGATTCAGGTAAAATGACAATCTTCATTCCTTTATCCAAGTTTTGTTTTGAGTTTGCGAGTCAGCCCGCCAACGACCAGAACAAATTCACCCTTTAATGGAAAAGCCGACTCTTCCTGCTGAATTTGCCGTAATGATGTATAGATAATCTGTTCATGCATTTTGGTTAATTCTCTCGCAATAACCAGCGGCCGATCGCCAAAATGATCGCATAAATCCCGAATCGTTTTATGAACCCGATATGGCGACTCGTAAAATATCAGGGTTCGGGGATCCTCTTTCAGTTCCTGCAACCGCGTTTGTCTGCCTTTTTTAACCGGAAGAAATCCCTCGAATACAAACCGGTCTGTCGGTAAACCGGAGATAATCAGCGCCGGAATCACCGCAGTCGCTCCCGGAATGGCTTCAACCGGATACTCGTGCTCGACCACCATTCGAATCAAATAAAATGCAGGATCTGATATTCCCGGCGTTCCTGCATCGGTGATGATCGCAACCGATCGGTTATTCTCCAGCTCGGTTAATAATCTCGGCGCCACACGCTCCTTGTTATGATCGTGATAGCAAATCATAGATGTTGAAATTTGGAAATGATCCAAAAGTCTTTTGCTGACCCGGGTATCCTCGGCCGCAATGATATCCACGTGTGCAAGAACATCCAGCGCCCGAAGCGTAATATCACGCAAATTTCCAATCGGCGTACTCACAACGTACAACTTGCGTTCACTGAATTGTTCCGACACAGCAGTCTTATCCTTTTAAATCATAATATTCTGCAAAATTAGTAAAAAAAGCTCAAAAAGTCAATAGGGAGAATGAGGCTCATCCGGTTAATGCGTACCCAAAACCGCCAAGCTCGCCAAGAACGCTGAG
>CAZSOP010000553.1:0-2561 GCA_964608385.1 uncultured Cytophagia bacterium | reverse complement strand
CATAAGCTCATCATGGGATATCTTTTTTTAGAAATCACCTAAAATCTTAAGTCGGGGAAAATAGTATTTGACAAAATGCCTCTACTAGTTTTTAGCGTTTTTTTGCTGAATATGATGGCGCGAGGCTGAAATATGAAAATTTACTCAATACAAGAGCTTGCCAAAAAAATTCAAACGCTGCAGAGCCAGGGAAACCACATTGTCCATTGTCACGGCTGTTTTGATTTGATGCACCCCGGGCACATCAAATATTTCCAGGCGGCCAAAGAGATGGGCGATATTCTGGTGGTCACGGTCTCTCCTGACCGGTATGTGGACAAAGGCCCCGGGCGTCCCGTTTTCCCCGAAACCTTACGGGCTGAATCTATCGCGGCTCTTGAATGTGTGGATTATGTCGCGATTAATCAATGGCCGACCGCTGTGGAAACCTTGCGCCTGCTACGCCCGAATTGTTATGTGAAAGGGCAGGAATTTGAAACGCTTGAGGATGAAACCGGCAAGCTTCAGCAGGAATATGCGGTTGTTCAGGAAATTGGCGCAGAGATGCGTTTTACACACGAGGTGGTGTTTTCTTCGACCCACCTGCTGAATCAGTATTTTCCAAATAAATAATTTTTCCATACTACGTTTCTATAATGTTTAGTCATAAGATACTTCCTTTTGAACAGATCGTTGAAAAAGTCAGGCAACTCCGCGCCGAAGGTCGGGTTGTCGTGCAGAGTTTCGGCATTTTCGATATCATCCATCCCGGGATTATCCAACACCTGAATTCGGCCAAAAAACAAGGCGATGTGCTGGTGGTCGCTGTTGTCAAAGATAAAGACGTGCGCCGAGGGCCGGGGCGCCCGATTTTCCCCGAAAATTTTAGAGCGGAAAATGTCGCCTCATTAGCGCAAGTTGATTATGTCTGCCTGGTAGATGATGCCATCCCGTATGAATCGGTCAAAAAGATTCAGCCGGATGTGTTTGCGCATGGCCGCTCCTTAAAAGAACGCGATCAGCAAATTCAACGCAATACCTTTTTAGAGGAAAAAGAATTATATCTGGGCAAATGTCGAGTCTACGATACCGGCGGATTTTCGTTCAGCTCTGTGCAGGTTATCGAGAATTTTCTGGATATTTATCCGCCGGAAACCAAACAGTTTTTACAACAGTTTTCAACCCGTTATCGCTTTGAAGAGATTGTCAATAAAATTAATAGCTTACGAGACTTAAACGTTCTCGTCATTGGGGATGGTATTATTGATGAGTACCATTATTGCGAACCGATGGGCCGTTCTGCCAAAACGCCGTTAGTCGTACACCGCTATCTCTATGATGAGTTCTATGCCGGAGCAGCGTTTGCCATTGCCAATCATCTGGCGGGAATCTGCGATGACGTACACCTGATCTCTTTGTTAGGCGCGCAGGATTCGCGCGAAGAACTGATTCGAAATGCACTGAAACCCAACGTTGAACCTCAATTCTTCTACCGACCGGATGGGCCGACTGTGCTGAAAAAACGGTATGTCAATCACTCGAATCATCAAAAACTCTTTGAAGTCAATTTTTTGACCCATGAATTTATCAATGGGCCTTCTGAAGAGAAAATCCTCGGCTATCTTCGGACGGAACTATCGCACTATGATCTTGTCCTGGTCTCTGATTTTGGTCACGGCTTCATTACGCCGAACATTATTCGGCTGGTCCAGACCTATCCCACGGTTGTCGCTGTCAATACGCAGACCAATGCGGCGAATGCCGGCTATAATATGATTACCAAGTATCAACACCCGAACTTTGTGTGTCTGGATGAACCGGAATTGCGCTGGGCAGCGCAAGAACGCTTTGCCGATCTCGAACAGATCGCGCGTGAGACCGCGCAGCGGATTCAAGCGGATTATTTAATTGTCACGCAAGGCAAACACGGCTCTTTTGGCTTTGACAGAAGAAAAAATGAGGTCAATAGAACCCCGATTTTTTCTTCAAAAGTCATTGACACCATCGGCGCCGGCGATGCCTTTTTCTCGTTTACAGCCCCCTGTTTTGCCAAGAATATGCCCCTGGATGTTGTCTCATTCATTGGCAACGCAGTCGGAGCACTCGCGGTGCAGATCGTTGGCAATAAACGCTCGGTCGAGAAATATGAACTGCTCGAATTTATTCACGCGCTTCTCAAGTAATTGTAGAACAATAACCATGCGACAAGCTGCCGAACAGTATTACCAAAGCCTGCTCAGCCTGCTCTCCACGATTGAGGTGAGCGATGGAGAGGGGAAACACTATGATTTCTATACTGGCATAGAGATGGCCGGCGCGTTACTGGCGTCCTTACGCGCTTCCGGGAAAAAAATCATGTTCATCGGCAATGGGGCCAGCGCCGCGATCTCGAGCCACATGGCCGCCGACTTTTCGAAAAATGGGAAGATTCGGGCGATAGCCTTTAATGATGTTGCGTTGCTCACTGCAATAAGTAATGATCTTGGCTATAAGCATGTATTTGAAACGCCGGTACAGCGCTTTGCCGATGAAGATGATATCCTCGTAGCGATAAGCAGTTCAGGGCAATCAGTCAATATACT
>CAZSOP010000552.1:0-2589 GCA_964608385.1 uncultured Cytophagia bacterium | reverse complement strand
GTTCCTGAACCAGATCTTTGGCAGTCTGTTCATTCCAGACACCGCGCCATATGTAACAGAACAATCGATAATAGTAACGTTGAAACAAAATTTTAAAAGCCAGGTGATCGGAATTTTGAATGTCGAGGACGAGACGAGCATCCGATACCCGCTTCTGCGTTTTACAGGCACTCACAGCAGTCCACCCGATAGTTAGTCCGTCATTTTCATCCCAAAAAAAGCTTAAAGCGCCTCGTCCGACCGTCCTTATTGATCAGGAATCGTTATGGATTCCGCATTGATTTCTCACTACCGCTTTCGACATATCTTCGATTCTGACCATAATCTGCTGCGGTTCGCCTTTTGAACAGCGCAGAGCGAACAGCTTTAGATTGTAAAAACGTCCCACCTCAGGATTGGCCGTCATTTTTGACAGACCGGCCAATCGGAAATTTTTTTGCTTTCCCTGAAACAGCCGATTGATTATTTCTTCATTGCCCACAAGTTCAGGGAAAAGCTCCCACAGAGAGAGATTGCCGAGATCGGTTCGGTTGCCGATGAACCGGGAAACTCCCGGACTGCAGGTGCGAAGAGCCAGCAAACGGTTGAAAATTGCATACTTTGATTTTGAAAAACCAACCACCTGTATCTCCGTAACCTTAAATCATTAAACCGCTGTAATCCAATTGCGTAACTTTGTTAAATCTTCTCTCTACCCGTAATATATTAAATGTAATTTAAAAAGCAAGCTTTTTTTAAAAAATAGCGTTTTTTCGCCAGATATAGCGAAAAAAATTGAAAACCGGGAATATTCGCAAGACTTTTCGTCAAATTCGCAGACGCGGCCACCGTCGTAATTTTCCAAAACACCATAATATTTTAATAATTCAAACCATATAAAAACAATTCATTAGAAGCAGCAAAGATACGCTTCTGTCGACAAAACAATGTAAAACAGGCTGGTTTACACTGATCCAAAAAGGCGACAATTACACATTTTTAGGACAGATACCGCTCTCGGCCAGTATTAAAACTTTTTCGCCATATCTAACGATTTTTCTTGACTCAATTGTAAAATTATGCTATATTTCAGGCAGCAACCAACTGTCAGCACCATGTTATTATCAAAGCATAGCAACCAACCTATTAGGAGGCATCATGAAACGCTTGACGTCAATAGTCACCGCAATAGCTATACTGGCAACGATTTTACTGTGGGCCAACTCGATTTTTTCAAGAGAAGAAAGGCGCATCGATCGCTTTGAACGGGAAATGGGGTTACAACGCTTTTTTCTTTTTCCTGAAAACGATGATGACGATGAAGATCAGGCACGAGACTTTTGGAACGAGATGCGCTTCTGGGAATTCGGGCACGACTCCAGCGATGTTTTTATGGACCCCAACGGGAAAAATTTCGGAACCATTTACAACATGTTCCCCGGCCCGGCAGACACATCATTGGGACAGTAAAAGCTTGGAAGACTTTTTGATCAGGTTAAAGTCTTTTAGAGATAGCCGTTTATCCGGGCGGGTTAGCATGCCCGGTGGTTATCCGTTACGGCCGATCTATTCGGCAAGCGGAATACAATATTTTTGTCATTGAGCAAAGTTATTAACATCGTCTCAGAAAAGGGTTTTATGTCCTTAACCACAAAAATCAAGAGAATCCTGCTGGTGTGGATTTTATCGCTTGTGGCGATTAACATTCTCTCGTTTATGCCCCACTATTCGCTACACTTTCTCAGTTGGGTCAATTTCGCCCTTTATCTCCTGGCGAGCTATATCGCCCTCGCTGTTGCCGGCTCGACAAAGTATCTTAACGATATCTTTGTTCTCTTGTTTATAACCTGTTTTTTCATTTTTGCAACGATTTTTACCTATTTTTGTGGTGATGGCATGCTGTTCGGCGATAAAGCCCTCTATATCAAACTGGTTTTTTACGGCCAGATTATCGGCAGAATGTTCTTCACCGCCGTCGTTCTGCAAATCGTGTTGCGGTATCTGCTGCCGAAATGGAAAAAAGGAATCATTCTTGCCATCACCCTGCTTGCCATTCTGATCCTTGAATATGACTTTATCGTCAATGCCCTTTCGATCGAGTCCTTTGCCAGAAAAACCTTTTCCGCCGGTATTCTGAGAAACTCGCTGAAACTGGACATCTTGTCCGTGTTCGCTCTTTTGATCTACTTTGTCTTTCTATCCTTTAAAGACAGACCGAATGGCGCTTTTATGAATGTCCTGGTCATCGTTTTAATTATCTGGTTTGTTTTCGATATTTTCGATTTTATGGCAACCATTCAAAAAATCGATGTCTATGGACTCGACCAGTATTTTGCTCTCTTTTGTATTCTGCTTTTAAACACCGTACTTTTTCTACGGCTGGTCGCTCTGCATTCGGAAGGCCATGTGTTGCGGGAAAAATTTATATTTGATCCGCAATACGCGCTCAATACGCCGGTCATTATGAATGATACTCAGCTCTCCTCTCTTGTGGAGCAGATCAAAATACTGGTACACAATCAGTCGCTTTTGTTACAGATCATCACAGCCATCACGATTATTCTGATATCCGGACTGGCAAAATCTCTTTTCGTAACCATAAAGCTGCTC
>CAZSOP010000551.1:0-2594 GCA_964608385.1 uncultured Cytophagia bacterium | reverse complement strand
AGCAAGGGCAACGTTTTTGGGTCCTTCGATGAAACCGCCATATTCGGGATCCATAAACACAACCGTAATACCGGATTCATCGAATGCTTTTAATAGTTCCGATTTTTTTGTCGTCCATTCATGACTATTTCTGGCGCCTTCCGCCACAGCGCGCGCTACCGGTCCGCGTGCCACAGCTCTGACGGATTGAACCAACATCTGCAATTCAAACCTGTCGGCAAAACGCCACATGATACTTCGAATATCATCACCCGGGAGGGTTGCAAGCGTATACATGCAAAAAATCCTTTCCCTTAAATGCGTTAAAAGAAAAAAATGAATATAATTCAGACAATATAAAAGCTCTTGAAAAAAATTACAAGGCAAAAATAATCACAGGCCGGCAACTATTTACATTTGACACAATCTACTAAAATTTGATTAAATAAACAACCGCTTCAATTGTTTTGCTGTGATATTTATCCATTCAGCTAAAAAAAGACTTGTGCATAGAGTCGTAAAAACGTATCATAATATTATATACATATTATTATATAATAGAACACAGAGCCAATATGGAGCGAAAAATGACATCCAGAGAACGGGTATTGACATCTTTACATCACAAGGAACCGGACGCCGTTCCCGTAGATATCGGTGCCACCGGCGTCACCGGTATGCATGTAACCTGCGTGGCGGCTTTGCGCGATTATTATGGACTTGAAAAACGTGCCGTTAAAATTCACGAGCCCTATCAGCTTCTCGGACTGATCGAGGAAGATTTACAAGAAGCGATTGGCGTTGATGTCGAAGGCGTTTTTGGTTATAAAACGCTGTTCGGCTTTAAAAATGAAAACTGGAAACCCTGGAATTTCAAAAACGGACTCGACGTTCTGGTTTCCGAGCATTTTAATGTCACTACGGACGAAAAGGGTGATACGCTGATTTATCCAGAAGGAGATGTTTCAGCACCTCCCAGCGGCCGCATGCCGAAGGGCGGCTTTTTTTTCGATACGATTGTGAGACAAGAGCCTGTCGACGAAGAAAAACTGGATCTACAGGATAATCTCGAAGAGTTTGGTCTGATTTCGGATAAGGAATTGCAGTTCTACGCCCGCGAGGCCGAGAGAGCAGCGCAAACCGGCCGGTCTGTCATTGCATCGATACCCGGTACCGGACTCGGGGATATTGCTCTGGTTCCGGCACCTTTTATGAAACACCCCAAAGGCATTCGCGATATCGAAGAGTGGTATGTATCAACCGTGGCAAGACAGGATTATATACACAATATTTTCAGCAAACAAACCGATTATGCACTGGAAAATATGGCCAGACTTGCCGGTGTCTATAATGATGTCGATGTTGTGTTCATTTGCGGAACCGATTTCGGTACGCAGCATTCCACGTTTTGCAGTCCGGATACCTATCACTCTTTGTATCATCCTTACTATAAAAAAATCAACGATTGGATACATGAGAATACAAGCTGGAAAACCTTCAAGCACTCCTGTGGTGCGGTTGAAAATCTGATTTCCTACTTTATAGCGAGCGGATTTGATATTCTCAATCCGGTACAGATTTCCGCTGCAGGCATGGAACCGCAGCACCTTAAGAATGAATATGGAAAGGATATTGTCTTCTGGGGCGGTGGTATTGATACACAATCCACCCTGCCCTTTGAAACACCCGCAAAAGTCAGAGATCAGGTATTAAAACACTGTGAAATCTTTAATAAAGGAGGGGGTTTTGTCTTTAACACGGTACACAATATACAGGCCAATACGCCGGTTGAAAACCTGGTTGCCATGTTCGAGGCAATTAAAGAATTTAGCCGTAAATAACCTCTGCGCCGTTTCGACAATGCTGCTTGTGTTTTTGGGCGGTTGCACAGAAGAAAAGGTCTCTCAATCTTTGCCGGACCCTGCTGCGGAACCCTCTTTTACCATCACTCTGTCAGAGACCGGAGGGATCAGCGGCGGCACCAGTCGCTATGTCTTCAAAAGTAACGGTCAATACGCCGTATATGACGCCATGCCCGTCGGTGATGATGAAAAAACGGCAAGCGGAACGGTAGACCGTTCCCGGTTGAGAACACTTTATCATCAAATGTTAAAATCAGCTCAATCCGGTAAAATCTATCGTCAAAAAGGAAACATCACCACATCCGTATATCTCACCACTGCAGACACGAGTTATACCTGGCGTTGGCCCGGAGCAGGAAAAAACGCTCAGGTGCCTGCTGATTTAAAATCCTGGTTTGATGATTTGGTTGAATTGAATCGTTCCCTTAAATGAGACAGGAGAATTTATGAAAAGAGTTCCTATTTTTATTATCTTTTTCCTGATTGTATCCGTTTCGGGCATAGCTTATCAAAAGCATCCACACCAGACAGCCGGTTCCGCCCCCCCTGATCATCAGGAACCTTTATCAAACGATGTTCTCATGGATGTTCAGCATAAAATAAACAAATTCCTCTATCGAAAACAGAGCGCTGCTCCGGTTTTTCGCAGTACAAAAAGCCCGCTTGTTGCGTTGAAACGGGACGATTTGCAACAATATCGCTCTCATCATGATAACGCCCTGTTGCTTGTGGAGGGAGAAAATCTGAATGCCG
>CAZSOP010000550.1:0-2615 GCA_964608385.1 uncultured Cytophagia bacterium | reverse complement strand
CGAGGAAGCTTTGCGGGCAGAATCTATTCCCTATATCATTGTCGGCGGTGTTAAATTTTATGAACGAAAAGAAATTAAAGATGTCCTCTCTTATTTACGGGTGCTCTGTAATCCTTCTGATGCCATCAGCCTTCGCCGGATTATCAATTTTCCCACTCGCGGAATCGGCAGCGTTACCTTTGGCAAAATTGAGGCATATGCAAAAAAGAATAACCTTTCTCTGTTGGATGCCCTGAAAGATATTGACAACATCGATACCGTTCAACAAAGTGCCCGGCAAAGTATAAAGCGATTTTACAAGATGTTGAATAAATATTCACAACTCAAAAATGATCTTTTGCCCGCAGAACTTGCTTCCTCACTAATCGAAGAACTCGGAATAATAAGAATCTATAAAGAAGAAGGAACTATTGAATCTCTGACTCGTATTGATAATATCAGAGAACTGTTGGTCGCCATTGCGGAATTTTCCAAACAACAGGACATACCGGTCACGCTTGAAGGATTTCTGGAAAACGTTTCTTTAACCACCGATATCGATAACTGGGATGACGAGGGTAACGCGGTTACCCTGATGACCCTGCATTCGGCAAAAGGACTGGAATTTTCCGTTGTTTTCATCGTCGGCCTTGAGGAAGGGTTGTTTCCGCTTTCGCGCAGCGCTGCCGACCCCATGGAATTGGAAGAGGAGCGACGATTATTTTATGTAGGCGCCACCCGGGCAATGAATTGTCTCTATCTTTCATGGGCGCGATCGCGAAGACGGTATGGAGGTAACAATCGCTCCTATACCTCTCGTTTCATAAAGGAACTCGATGCTTCATTTATAGATGTGATCCACGTCGGCAGAAAAAGTATTCCACACAGACGAACCAATCTTCCCGAGCCTGAAGATCAAACGATGCCCGATTATGAAAATGAATCTCAGGAACAGACCGAACTGCGCGTCGGTATGCGGGTAGAGCATCAGACATTTGGTAAGGGCACTATTCTGCAAATCGATCCATCGTCACATCATCCCAAGCTGGTGGTTCTGTTCGATGACGCTGGAAAACGACGCCTGGTTTTGCCCTATGCCAAATTAGAGATTCTTTAGGATTCAAAAAGTATTACCGGATAGGCAAATTTCAATGCTCTATGGCGACTTGGCCGGGAAATCAAAATTCTCGCTGATGTTATAAATCGAAAGATGGAGCGTATTGCCTGACGGAAAGGCGCGATTGTAAGATTTTCGCTTTTTGAACGTTGTCTCGTTTAAACGTTCGATATGGAACAGATGAGGAGCATTATTCCTGTCGGTAAAAACCGGCATGTTTTATTACGTTGTGGATGGCGTGAAAACATCCACCTGATATTAAATCGGAGATGTTGTTGATGAAGAACAAATTGATTTTGGTGATGATAATCCTGACAGCCTCCTTATGGGCTCAGGATGACAGGTTTCAGGAAGATCAGGACTTTATCTTTGCGCAAAAACTGGAAAATCAGGGTCTGCATGACCTGGCTGCTGAGCAATTTGAGCTCTATATGGAAAATTATCCCAACAGCTTACGGGCTCCGGAGGCTTGTTTCAGATCCGGACTGAACCTGGAAAAATGCGGGAAGCTCAAAAACGCCGTAGCAACCTATCGTATTTTGTTGTTGAAATATCCTCAATCCAGTTTTATCGATCAGGGTCAGTTCCAGCTGGCAGATTTGCTTTTGCAGAATGGCCAGGCAAAGGAAGCTGCACTGACTTTTGAACGAATTCGACTTTTCAGTCCCGAGAGTGATCTCATACCTCAGGCGCAAATCAATGCAGCGCTGGCATTTCTTGAGGCGGATGAACTGATCCGCGCTTCTGACGCTGTTCACGTCGTGCTGGAACAGTATCCCACACATCCGCTCCGACATCAAGCCAGATTAACCCTGGCAAAAATTCGAAAGCAACAAAATCAACCAAAGCTGGCCTTGCAGGTGTTGCAGGCATTTTCGAATTCCGACCCGAATGATTCCCTTTTCGCAGAAGCCTTGTTACTGAAATCTGATCTTTTAAAAATAATCGGCCGTTTCAATGCTGCGGATTCTGTTGCTGTTGAGCTCTTATCCAGTCAATATATTCCGGTAAAGGGTAAAGCTGCGATCGATCATGCACAAATGCTTCATCTCAACGGAAGATTTACAAAGTCTAATATCTTGATTCAGAATATTCTCAAGCAAGATCTCTTACCGGAACACCGTACAGAACTTTACGTCCTGCAAACAGACAATTACTTTGCTTTAAAAAATTACCCCGATGCTCTAAGTGCCATTGAAAACATTTCTCTTGATGATCCGGATTACAGCCACTTGAGCATTGTCTATCGCAAAGCTGTGTTGTTGAAACTCAATGACCGTCTCTCCACTGCCCAAACTATATTTGAGCGCTTGATCAATACACCGGATTCATCCTCCCTCTATGCATTGATTAAAATGCACAGTCTTTTTAATCTTGCCGATCTATACGTACAGCAGCAAGCCCCCCATATGGCGGTGAGATTGTTACGGCTGCATAGCAGTGACAGAGTCCTGACTGATGCTATGGATCAGGTTCTCTATTATTTGAGCAATCTGCAGGTAAACGATTTCCAGGATTA
>CAZSOP010000549.1:0-2617 GCA_964608385.1 uncultured Cytophagia bacterium | reverse complement strand
CCGATGTACCCTGGGCAATCAGTGTGCCTTCGATGTTGATGCTTTTTGAGGCAGGGATCCATATGGTGGTGCCGGGTAAAATAGTCAAGGTAATGCCCGCGGGAACCGTAACGTCTCCGGTAAGGGTGTGGGTGCCGGACCAGGTTTGAGAGTATGAGAGATCACCACTAAATGCAAGTGGTTTGGGTGTTGGATTAGGAAGGTAGGTTTTTTTTGAATTATTAAAACGCGCTCTTGCTGGAATACTTTGGCTCAAGTAGGTTGAAGATATTTTAGGGCCGATCGATGGCCAGGTGTAACTAGATTGAAGAAAATCTGGACGATTAGAATAATAGTAAGAGACATCGAGTAATTCTGAATTGTTATCCCAGTAATGTGTATGGCAGACATTATGAGAATAGCCTGTTGTGTAATTGTTAAAAAAACCAAATACATCTGTAATTGGAGTATCGGTATAATTTATCCAGCTTGCGTTGATTTCATTTGTTGACGAATTCCAAAAACCAATATTGCCAAGTACCGACCAATATTCCATATCCTCAAAATTAATATTCCCATCATAGCTGTAATTTCGGACAAATGCATTATAGGGTCCATTATCTCCATGACAATCATCAGCACCAATTTGTTCCACCATATTATGTTCGAACAAATGACCAAATGGGTACTTGGCATGAAGATCCAGATCACGATAAGTTGGCAATCCGGGCTGCGTCCATGTTTGTTCTCGTGAATAATTAAAGGCCCAAACATTGCAATTCGATCCCGCATAAGCTACCAAGGAATGACGGAGAGATCGGAAGATATTGTTCTCTACCAAACAATTGGTCGTACTGTAACCCACCGCCACACCATACCCCCACCCGCCTTCGCAATAGTCCGTTGCTTCATGAAAATAGCATCCGGATATTTCCAAATGAGAACTATATGATACAGAAAGATGACTTCTTGAAGGTTTGTAGGATTCGACTCCTCGAATCCAGCAGTTTACGGCGTAATCGATTTTAACATTGTAATAAGAATCAGTAGCTTTTGTATTTGGTGTTCTTGAAATTTTCAGATTTTCAATACCAATATTTTTTACTGGAGTGATTTTGCAAATTTTTAAAGAGTAACTGGGATCGGTCGAATCTACATAATCCATATTTGCAACATCTTTGATTTCACCCCATTTACCAGTACCATCTGTTCCTGTCGATTCAAGTTGTGTAATCTGCCCAACAATATCCGCCACATAATTTTCATCTGTTTGTGGTATGCCATAATCAAAGTTATATTTCACAAAATGCACCCAGTCTCCTGCAGAAAGAGAACTTAATCCTTTTCCTGATGCAGAATGTACAATGGAATCGCCTTTATTAAAATTTTGATCCAGATCAGAATTCATCGATCATCCGACAGCACTGCCGTAAAAATAAAAACAATTGCTGTTTGCCATATTCTGAAACACCAAATTGGTTTTATCGGAACCAGCGCCTTGAAAAACGATATTGCTGTCAGGTGCACTTAGACTAATCGTTTCGGTAAGATTAAAGGTGCCTTCCTGAAAATAAACAATTCCCAGCCCTCCTGTTAACGAAACATGTTGTTTGGCTGTATCTATCGCAGCATCGACCCGTGCATCATCATCCGCTCCCGGCATAAGATGGACAAGACAGACTTTGATCGGGGTAAAATCTGTGGGTTCGTTTAGCAAACCCGCAGTGTTCCATGGCTCTTGATAATAAGTAGAAATATGACCCACATCATTCATTATACAGTGTCTGTGAATAGCTAGAAAACGCGATCATAAATACGATAATAAAACCGAGAAAAAGTGTTATAGATCTCATTTGTTTGTCTCCTTTCGTTTAAAATGTATTAGCTTTAAAAATGATACCCGGTAAAAACCTGAAACGAATCCAATTTGTCATTGATCGCTGCAGCACTGAAACCATAGGTGTTATTTAATGCTCTGGAATAGACAAAGCCCAATAGAAATCGCTTGAAAAGCACCATGCGCAGACAATATTTGACATCAAAAGCCAGATAAGGTTGTGCATCCATCTGTCTAATATAATCGACATCATATTCACCCCTTTTGTCGCTTTCTAAATAAATTGTTTTTTCAAGTTTACCTCCGTGATGGTCCTTTATTGGAATATAAGTTGAAATACCGAATACGAGTTGAGGTCGAAAAGTGTTATCGCTGAATCCGAGACTATAGCCCACACAAAGAGGCACTTCCAGATATGATATGTTACACATCGCATCACCAAATTGGACACCTCTAAAATATGCATCAAATTCTGTAGGCCACGAAATATTTTCAAATACCACCTTTTTCCTGACAAGGTTTGCTCCAAATTCGATAAATCCATCAAATGACCGAAAAGGGTAAATATTTTTGGCAATGCCGGCCATTATACCGGGCTTGCTTTCACCGTTTTCATGACGAAATGAGGATACGTTGAGACCCAGCTTTACTAATGTTTTTGAATGGACATTTGAACAAGTGATAAACAGTACCAAAAGCAATAATTTTTTCATTGTTTTCCTCCTAATGATCAGATTCTGGAATTCTCTCTGAGCCATCCATAATCCCCAGGCTTGCAGAGATTCCCATCATTAAATTGAG
>CAZSOP010000548.1:0-2618 GCA_964608385.1 uncultured Cytophagia bacterium | reverse complement strand
CTCGAAAGCCTTTCCGTCATTATCCAGGTTCTGGTTTTTAAACGCACAGGTAAACGCGTCTTTCGCATGGCGCCGATACATCACCATTTCGAGCTTAAGAATTGGCCGGAACCCAAAGTGGTGGTAAGGTTTTGGATTTTAGCGATTTTATTAGCTCTCTTAACCTTTACGACCTTTAAAATTCGGTGATCGGAATGCAGATAAATCGTAAATATTTGGCGCGCATGGATTTCTTGCTTTTGTTTTTCACCGTGATTGTTCTCATTTTGGGCATGAATATGGTCTACTCTTCGAGCTCTTTTCGCGCCGAAAAACTCTTTGAAAATAATGCACATTATCTGCAAAAGCATATTATTCGGCTGGCAATTGGAGTGGTGGTGATGGTGGTCTTTGTCCTGGTCGATTACCGCCGTTGGCTCATTCTCTCTCCCCTGTTTTTCTGGTTCGGCTTTGCTCTGCTGATCATGCTGTTTTTACCGTTGCCGTTTGTTGTGACAAGCAAAGGCGCTTCACGCTGGATGAATGTGGGCTTTATGACCATACAACCATCGGATTTTGCCCGTTATGCGCTCATTCTTGTGCTGGCCAGAGTTCTGACCTCGGAACGCGATAAACTCGAGGATTTCTGGGGTGGCTTTTTAAAAATATTTTTTCTTGTTGCCCTTATTGTTGTCCCTATTGCCTTTGAGAAAGATCTGGGAACCGCAGCGCTGGTTATGCTGATCGCTTTTGCCATGTTCTATATTGCAGAAGTCAGGATCAGTTATATTCTCGCGGCTGCGACCTCCTGTGTTTCTGCCGGGCTATTTTATATGGGAATGAACAACTATCAATTCGTTCGTTTTGAAAATTTTATCAATATGCTATTGGGAGACGGTAATCCCGGATGGCATTTACGCCAATCGTTAATCAGCTTTGCAGAGGGAGGGTTTCTCGGAAAGGGACTCGGTTACGGGCAACAAAAATATGAATTTCTCCCTGAAGCTCACAAAGATTTTATTTTTTCAGTGGTAGGTGAAGAGTTGGGCTTTATCGGCACCACAGTGACGCTGTTGTTTTTCTTTCTCATATTTTATCGTGGTATACGAATTGCTCAGTATGCTCCGACCGGATATGCACGGCTCTTGGCGGGCGGCATCAGCTTATGCATCGGTGCTTATGCGTTTATCAACGCTGCTGTTGCTCTCGCTCTTTTGCCCACTACGGGTATTCCGATGCCCTTTATGAGTTATGGCGGCTCTGCGCTGGTATCGCATTTGGCGGCTGTCGGTATGTTATTAAATATTTCGATGCAGGGTTCAAAATCATATTCGCGCCAGGAACACTGGCAGGTATACAACAAGCGTTTGAAACGTCCCGTCTTTAGCGGCATCGTTTGACGTTTACTCAAATTATAATTTTATTTAAGGAGATTTTAATTCCCTTGTCCCAAGCCCAAAGAAAAAATCCGCGAATTGTTTTTGCGGCCGGTGGTACAGCCGGACATATCTATCCGGCTTTGACAATTGCTGCCGAACTCGAAAAGAGGTTCGACGCGGCCGAGATTCATTTTATCGGAACGCCCAAAGGAATCGAAAGCCGCGTTGTGCCTCTGCGGGGTTATCCGCTGCATCTTATCTCTGTCCGCGGGTTTAAGCGGGGCTCGGTTTTGCAGAATATTTCTGTGATTTTTCGTCTTGTTTCAAGTCTGATTCACAGTTTTGTCTTGTTGTACCGAATAAAGCCCGATATCTGTATCGGAACCGGAGGGTATGCCGGCGGCCCGGTTATGTATATGGCGACGCTGATGAAAATACCCACCTCTATACATGAACAAAACAGCTATCCGGGATTGACCACCAGACTGCTTGCAACCCGGGTTGATCGCGTTTTTGTCGCTTACAACAACGTTATCAACCATCTGAAAAGCGCGGATAATGTCTCTATAACAGGTAATCCGGTGCGTAAAATGAACCTGAATATAGATTCCGGTCAGGCAAAGCGACATTTTAAAATCGGTAAAGGACCGGTTTTGCTGGTTTTCGGCGGCAGTCAGGGAGCGCGGATCATCAATGAAACGATGATCGCTATACTCGATCGCTTGCTCAGCGAAACCCGGATTCAAATCCTCTGGAGCTGTGGAGAAAAGAACTGGCCGGAAATTGAGGATAGAATCGGACACAGCGGTGAGCGCGTCAGGCTCTATCCTTATATCGAGGAAATGGACAAGGCGTATGCGGCAAGTGATCTGGCGATTTGTCGTGCCGGTGCTCTAACTTTGGCCGAGCTTGCGCTTTGTAGATTGCCGGCAGTGTTGATTCCGCTTAAAATTGCAGCGGAGAATCATCAGGAATATAATGCCAGAGTGATGGAAAAAAACAATGCTGCGGTGGTGATCACTGAAGCAGAAATGAACAGTAATTTAGTATACAATACCATCATAACATTAATTCAGGATCAGGATCGGTTGCAAAAAATGAGAGCTGCTTTGGAAGAAATGGCCCGTCCCGGCGCAGTCGAAAAGATCGTTGATGCTATCATTCGAATTATCTAAACGAAAAAGGTGACCAGATGGATTATATGCGAATCGGTAAACGCACCCTTTCTTTTCTTATGGCGATTACGGTGGGACTTTCTGT
>CAZSOP010000547.1:0-2628 GCA_964608385.1 uncultured Cytophagia bacterium | reverse complement strand
TGATAATTTCATCCTCATTGATTTGAGTATGCAGGGAAGTATCTCTGCGGCAATCTCCATAAGCCGCTTAAAACGTTCATTATCATATTGACCGTGACTAAACGTTAGGCCGGTTTGGGCCATCGCCTCGAGCTCGCGAGCCCATTCGAGCCACTGGTTTGTTTTTATTGCCTTTTTTTTCTTTTTCACCTGTTGTTTCCCGGTTGATTCAAGACCTGGTCTCTTGCTTTTCGCAAAAAAACCGGATAAATGCTTTTTCCGAATCAAGGAGGTTCAAATCCCGTACCATGACGAGTTCTTTATCATCCAATTTTTGCACCATATATTTTATCCCCTCCGGAGAATTTCGATCCTTGTTGATGAGCAAAACACCGGTATCGGGATTAAAAGTGTACAATCCATTTAACGAAAAGGCACGGTTTTTAATCGTGGCCGCACCATCTGGATAAAAGGTAAATTCCGTGGTTAGTTCCAGATCGATAATCTGATCAACGATTTGCTGATCGAGTTCGACATTGCTGTCGGCATAATCCAAATCTATTTCTTCTACTTTCCAGGCCCCGACGAGAGGAGTGCTGCTATCGCTATTGCATGCAAGCTGAAGGGCGGCCAGCGATAACAGAATCAGACTGGTTCTCACAAACATCATCACACGTTCTCCTTGTTAAGACTATCCTATATCGACTTTTAAGATAATAAAATTTGCAACAAATCAAAAGATTATTCCCCGCGCGGTACCCATTGATGGTTACCGATAACCGACGGAATCAGGCCCAGGGTGACCACGAGCAGAACGATCATAATACTGCTGCCAAGAAGCAACGTATCATATTGGCTCATGCTGACCCCATAAATGTTCCATTGATCATTGAGTATGTTCAAATCGAGAATTTTCCCGGCGAGGATGGCAAACAGCGCCGGACCGGCATTAAAAAGAATTAAATTAAATGATGTTGCCAGCGACTTGTTCTTTTTGGGCACCAGTGCCATCATTTCACTGGTGATCGCAATACTCGATGCAGCCTGAACAAATCCAAAAGCTGCTGTCAGAATGCCCATATAGAAAAGCAGCGGAACCGGAGAGAGATGTCGCAACAAAAACAAAAAAAGAATAATCCCGAATAAAAAGTGACAATAGAGAAACACAGAACGCGTTCCCAACCGGTCTACCATTTTCCCCCCGACATAGAATCCGAGCAGGGAACCGGCAAACAACAAATTTCCCATCAGCACGAGCTGATACTCGCCAAACTGCAAAATATCCTTTTCCAGCAATCCCAGAATCCACGGAGAAGAACCGGTAAACAACATTAACAAAAAAGTGTAGGCGCAAAACGGTAAATATCCCGGTATCTTCAGGACCATAATAAAGGCCTGCCTGAAGGTTTTATCTTTTTCCCTGACCTTCTCAAGTTCCGGAATTTTATAATAAAACAAAACCCTGACGAGCAACAGGCCGGTGACTGCAATGAGTAAAATCCGGTAGGTCGATATACCAGAATAAACCTTAAGGGCGAGCGTGATCAGGATATTGCAAACAATGACCACCGATTGCCAGGATAATCGCAAACGGCCAAAAAAACGACCCCGCACATGAGGCGGGATGATGGGTTCAAGCAAAGCAAACCAGCTGGAATTAAAGAGAGCAACGCCAATACCGAAAACCATAACCCCGATCCAGACCATAACATATTGCATCGCCAGTGGTGACAAACTGGTGACAACCAGCAGAAAATATCCCGCCACCGTTCCCCACAGTCCCAGAACGCCGAAAAATTTTTTTCCATAGCGATCAGCCAAATAGGCAAAGGGCAGGGTTAGAAAAAAGACCAGCAAATGAGGCAGGGAGAGGAGCACCAACACATCAGCACTGGAAATTTCAATTTTCGATAAAAATGCCAGCATAAAACCGCTGATGAAGAGCTGGCGCCCCAGCACACCTGCACATTGCGCATAGATAATCGTGCGCATATACCTGGCGGTATTTTGATTCACGTCACGTCTCAATCCAGAGGCTCCCATTCTGCAAAGGTTTCAATATTAACCTGCATGCGGGGATCACTGATAAAGGTTTCATTGGTATTATACGTCCAGCCCAGATAGCGCGAATCCCCGGCACCCTGGGTGGTGATGAGAAAGCGATTGGACAAATGTCCGATGTTCATGGCACGGTCCCGCGGCAGCTCTTTATCGCCGCCCTGTGGATCGATTGGAATCCAGCCATAATTGGGCAAATAGATTTCCGGCCAGCGATGAAAAACATCGTCCAGACTGGCATCGTCACCGCGAACCACAACCGCACCGACATAACGCGCCGGTAAACCGGCTGCATGGCACAGAGCAATGAAGGAGAACGAATATTCCGAACAGGATCCCGTTCCCCGTTTTAAAACCACCGGAGCCGTATTCCAGCCGCCTTCGAGTTTATATTCCAGCGTCTCGCGAACATGATCAAAAATTTTCCTCGCCATCCAGTAAGGATTGGTTTCATCCCCGATCAAGCTCTCAGCTGTTTTCTGTATATACTCATTGTTGATTTGATATTTGCTGCCATCACGCGTGTAGAGATCGACAATCTCAGCCGGAATATCGTCAAGCGTACCCACCTGATCGGGAAAAATATAATAG
>CAZSOP010000546.1:0-2633 GCA_964608385.1 uncultured Cytophagia bacterium | reverse complement strand
CCGGCATCTATTATTACCGCTTTAAGGTGGGAAACCGGGTGTTTACGCGACGTATGGCATTGATTAAATAATAATCGATGCCATTTTTTGGTTCAAGAGAGGTAAAAGGTACAAAAAAGTTTCGCGCGACATCGTAACATGAACCGACAGCTTGAATGCATTTTAACTGTATTTGCCGGTTGTATCTGACATCTGTTTGTTATTAGGCTGACAATACCGAATAATCAAGCCTGTTATTCTCTGATAGGATATGGAGCCGCTATGAAAAAATTCAACTTTTTCTTTTCTTTGATATGTATTCAAGTAACATTTCTTTTTTCCGATACGTTACCGCCAAAACGGGAATTTCGCGGCGTCTGGATTGCCACTGTCAGCAACCTTGACTGGCCATCGAGGGGCGCTGCAACCGACTATCAAAAGCAGCTTCTCGTTGATATGCTGGACAAACTGAAAGCGGCTGGAATGAACGCTGTTGTTTTTCAGGTCAGACCTGAATGCGATGCGCTGTATGAATCCAGCTATGAACCGTGGTCATATTGGCTGACCGGCAAGCAGGGAAAAGTGCCTCACCCCTTCTTTGATCCGCTTCGCTTTGCAATTGAACAAGCCCATAAACGCGGTATGGAATTGCATGCCTGGTTTAATCCCTATCGCGCCATGGTGCGTAGCGGCGCCTATCCGCCGGATGCGCGCCATGTTACTCGGCAGCATCCGGAGTGGATCCTGACCTTCGGCGAGCTGAAAATTCTGGATCCCGGCTTGCCTCAGGTGCGGGATTATGTTACCGATATCATCGTTGATGTCGTCAGCCGTTATGACGTCGATGGCGTTCATTTTGATGATTATTTTTATCCTTATCCTCCCGACCAGATCATGGATGAGGACGGCCAGACCTTTGCAAATTATTCGCGTGGATTCGATGATCGGGGGGATTGGCGCCGGGACAATGTCAATTTGCTGGTGTCTCAGGTTTATCAGGCTATACAGTCGTTGAAACCCTTTGTCAAGTTCGGCATCAGCCCTTTTGGAATCTGGAAGAACGGAGTCCCCGATGGTATCTTGGGCTTAAACGCTTATCACACCATTTACACCAATGCTTTGGCCTGGATCGAGCAGCAGACGATCGACTATCTGACACCGCAGCTCTATTGGCCATTTGGTGGCGGACAGGACTATGGCAGACTGATGCCGTGGTGGGAGGAGCAGCTGGAGACGAGACATCTCTATGTCGGTCACGGCGCTTACCGGATCAGCAGCTGGCCCAACTCGGAAATGCCGGATCAGATAAGATTAAACCGCCAAACCGGCGCAGAAGGCAGTATATTTTTCCGCGCCAATACCATCACGAGTAATCCCCGTGGTTTTACCGATAGTTTGAAAAGCAATCTCTATCGGTATCCTGCCCTGTTTCCCAATATGGCCTGGAAAGATCAGGTAAAACCAAATGCACCTGTAAACCTCCGCTACGAACCGATCGTGACAGGCGATTACGGCTTGAGCTGGGATTCTCCTTATATCGCTGCAGATGGTGATACAGCGGTTCGTTATGTGGTTTATCGTTTTGAGAAAGAGCATATAACTGCTCTGGATTTGGATAGTTCTCAGCATATCTATGATCTTACCGGCAGGACGTTTTTGCCGGTTTTTGGCGGCGACCCGGAAAACGATTTTTACGCTTATGCAGTAACCGCTCTCGATCGCAACGCCAATGAGAGCGCGATGAGCAATGTTATTACCCTCAGGGCGCCTTCTGCTCCGCAACTGGCTATATTGTTCCAAGTCCAAAATGATACCCCCCGGGTTATTGTTTATTGGCCGGATCAGATGGACGGCGTCAATTATCATGTACAGGTATCTGCGGATTCCATTTTTCAGCATGGACTCATTTATGAAGAAGAAGCGGTTACGGACACATTCGACGTCTTGCAAAATTTAAAGGGTCAAATGCAATACTATTGCCGGGTTCGGGCCCTGAGCGCAGGCGGCCAGAGCGACTATTCCGAGCTTCTTTCTTTCAGCACCCTTTTTCCGGCCTCTCCCGAGTTGATTGCGCCTAAAGGCCGCAACACGGCTTTACGCTCGACCTTTGTATGGAATTCAGTCAATAGCGCTCAGCACTATCACTTGCAGGTTTCAACCGATCTGGGTTTTGATCCCGGGTCTCTGGTTTTTGAGCAGGAAAACATCGCGGATACAACGCTGACGCCTTCCCGGTTGCTCGAGGAACGAACCACCCATTACTGGCGTGTCCGATGCAAAAATGAATACGGCTACGGAGATTGGGCCAACAGATTGATTTTCAAAACGGATGAAGCTTCTCTTGTCTGCAGTGAAGCGGAAATCCCGGTATCTTTTGTTCTTGAACAAAATTTTCCCAATCCTTTTAATCCGGAAACCACCATCTCTTTTAGTATTCCCGCGTCCGGCCACGTTCGCCTGGCTGTTTACAATACCCTGGGTCAGCAGGTGACGATCCTGCTTGATCAGGAGCTCAACAGAGGCGAACACCGGGTTCGTCTGGATGGGACTCGGATGGCAGCAGGTGTCTATATCTATTGTCTGCAATTCGGTCACGACATATTGAGGCAAAAAATGACCCTGGTGAAATAAAACGTCATAGCAACGGATAGGCC
>CAZSOP010000545.1:0-2659 GCA_964608385.1 uncultured Cytophagia bacterium | reverse complement strand
GAGGTCTGGCTTTCGGATATTACCGAATGGGTATGGTATACCTGTAACGAAGAAAAATATCATTTACGCCGGCTGGGAAAACAGGTGTCGTTAAAAATGTTCGGGGCGACCATTCGGCATGCCGTTATGTATAGAGATGAGGAGAAGCTTTTAAAGCCTTTTCGGGAAGAATTTCGAGGGTATGAAGAACCGAAGGATATTGCGGAAATTTTGGATAACAGTTATCCTTATTTACCCCGTGACGGATCTCATGGAGAGATGGTTGTTAATGTTGGACGGGCGGTTTGGTATTACAAAAAGGCTGCTGCCGGCGTCATTGACATCAGTCCATTTACCTGTATGAATGGAATCGTTTGTGAATCGGTTTATCCCCGATTAAGTCATGATCTGAACGGATTTCCCATACGAATATTTTATTTTGATGGATTACAGAAGGATTGGGGCAGTGATGTGGAAATTTTTCTGGAATTGGCAAAGCAGTATATGGAGAAAAAAAAAGCCCTGTCACGCGAGTGACAGAGCATTGAATTCAAATTAAACAGCAGTTACCTTGATTGCCTGTAGCCCCTTGTCGGTTTGTTCAACATCGAATGAGACGGATTCTCCCTCTTTCAGCGTTTTAAATCCCTCACCAGCAATGCCGGTATAGTGAACAAAAATGTCTTCGCCACTATCACGGGTAATGAATCCATAACCTTTGGCCTTGTTAAACCATTTGACTTTGCCTTGTTCCATAATAATTCCTTTCTTTAATACTAGTACTTGCTGCTTATCCATTTTTAAACTGACAGCTTGCAACGTGGGGAGACGGCAAAATTCATGGTAACTTGCTGGTGAGAGTTTGCTGAGAGCCCCAGGTGCAAAAAAGGTCAGGTTAAAGAACGGATTTGTTCCTGGTGCAAGCCGGAACGGGTAAATTTAACATAAAAAATCATTTCTTCAAAGGAAAAAATGCATTTTTAAATTTTGATAAAAATTTTCCGTTTGTATAAGATGAGGCTCACCAACCAAAAGACAATAACATGAGCCAGTGCAAAGAACAAAGAGCCAGTCATGTTCCCGAAAAAGGGTGCAAAGATGTGTTGGTAAAGCCAGGCATAGAGGGTAATCGATGTATCATCCTGAACCGGGATTTTAATGACGTAGATGATAATTTTAACCCATATGATCGAAAGTGAATAGATGAATAGCGGATTCATGCCAAAAACAATCAATGGATGAGCCCAGGTTTTTATATCTTTTACATCGATCAGCCAGATAAAACAGGTCAGCAATACGATAGCAAAACCTGCTGTATAGAGGACAAATGAGCTCGTCCAGAGGGCTTTATTTATGGGAAATACCAGGTGCCAGAGCAAACCGAGCAAAATGCCGATAATACCGTAGGCAAGCAATCGCCACAGATAGGATCCGTTTTTTCGGGATTGAATCTGAAAACCGACCAGATAGCCCAAAAGCGCAGTCACGATAGCAGGGAGGGTGCTTATCAGTCCTTCGGGATCAAAGGCGATTCCATGTCCATGCCACATGTGATTTTCTCCCAGAATTTTCAGATCGATCATACGGACGATATTGGTTTCGAGGCCGTAGGGATCGATTCCGCCGAGTCCCCACAATAATCCCCAATAACCGAAGAGCAAAAAGATGATGGCGATGATGATTTGTTTTGGCTTGAGGACAAGGCAGAGGATGGCGGCAAATCCGTATGCCAATGCGATGCGCTGCAATACGCCCAGTATACGCAGGTCAGCCAGAGACCGGTGAAAGGGAAAAGCGTTTAGAAAGAGACCGACGGCAAATATTAAGAGCATTCGTTTTAATATTTTTAAAAACGCTGCTTTGGTGAGTTTGTATTCAAATTTTTTAAATGAGAACCGCATGGCGACACCAACGATGAAGAGAAAAAACGGAAAAACCAGATCGGTCGGCGTAC
Source organism: uncultured Cytophagia bacterium (assembly GCA_964608385.1). Lineage (GTDB taxonomy): Bacteria > Zhuqueibacterota > Zhuqueibacteria > Residuimicrobiales > Oceaniaggregativiventaceae > Oceaniaggregativivens_A. The sequence continues at coordinate 726 of CAZSOP010000545.1, read as the reverse complement.
AGCCGTGCCATTCTGCGTGACGCAGAGATGAATAAACATAACGCCAGCTGCCCGGCGTGTTGACGAGAATCATCGCAGCGATAGTAAGCCCTCTAAAGGCATCGAGAGCGACAAATCTCTTGCTTCCATTCATGACAACCTCTTATTTTGATTCATGCGGATTCATCTATATATTTAGTGTTAAGACGGCTTTAAACTCGCCCCGTATTTTCAGGCGTTTTTGCGTTTTTTTGCTGATCAAAAAGCCATCAAAATTTCCCGTGATTTGATCGTCGCTGACTTGCGTGATGGTTATCGTTCCTTTGATGGGGAGGGGAGATACCCCGGGTGAAGGGGTTAAGACAAAGAGGGACTGTGAAAAGGAAATGCTCTTCCAGTCTTTGAGATTGCTTTCTTTGTGATCAATGCTAATCAAAAGACGGGGATATTTTTCAGAGTCGAGGTTATAATTATAGATTTGCAAATTATCTTCATCGAACAAATCGCCCCGGGGCGTAAATTGAGCGACGGCATAGACATCATGTGTAGATTTGTCTTCAATGGTATATCGCAACATCCCGCCATTTGATAGCCCGTCGAAGGAATTCCCGGGTTTTTCACATCCCGGGATCAAGAAGAGGATGATGATGACAAAAATTGTCCGGTAAAAATTTTTCATCTTATACAATGCCTGTTAAAATTTACTTTGTTAAAGGGGTAAATGTAACGCTTTGCATTTTAGTATTC
>CAZSOP010000544.1:0-2673 GCA_964608385.1 uncultured Cytophagia bacterium | reverse complement strand
CTTTTAAGTCGATATACAGTGGCTTTGTTTATCTTTCTGCCGCTGCTTGGGGTGTGGTTGTATTTTTATTACCGCCGCAACTTGTACCGCCAGTTCCTGCAGCTTGTCTCGTCGCTTCCGAATCGTTTTAGTGAACACGTCCTTTTGTTGAAAAAGAATGGCGAGGCAAACTTTGCCGGCCAGCAGGTGCTCGAGTGGCTGCAGATGCCGCTTGTTGAAGGCAGCAATCTTCTTGCCTTGCTGCGTTCCCACCATCCTGAACAGGTGAACGCTGTCGAGCATTTGCTCAACCGCCATCACAGCGTTGTCCGGACAGAGTTGTCCGGGCAACGGGTTGAAATCAGAGCATTTTATTTCCGCTCGCTGCGCCTTATCGGACTTTTATTCGTCGACCCGGAGGAAACCGATCATATTCGCCAGGTTAAGCTCTGGGCCCGGGTGGCTCAGCGGCTGGCGCATGGCATTAAAAATCCCCTCACCAGCGTCAAACTCAATGCCCAGGAACTCAAATTTTTGCTACAGAACAAGTATCAGCTGCAAGATGATGACATTCCCGAATATCTCGATGCCATTACCTCTCAGGTGAGTAAGCTCAAGCGCATGACGGATGGCTTTATGCATTTTGTCGAGTTTGAGCGCCCGATATTGCAACGCCTCGATATTAATGCACTGCTGCAGCAATGGGTGCAGGAATGGAGCGTTAATCAACCGCCGCATATACAGCTCGACTGGGACCTGGCAGATGATCTGCCGCTGGTTCAGCTGGATAAAGAGCAGTTTGCCTTTGCGTTTCGCAATGTTTATTTCAATGCGGTGGAGAGCATAGAGAAGAGGGGATCCATTTCGATCTCGACTCGCCGGATACAGTTTATCGAAGCGAATGATTCCGTCGGGCACTATATCGAGATACAGGTTCAGGACACCGGCAAGGGGATCGCTGCTGAATATCTCGACAAGGTTAAGCAGCCCTATTTTACCCTCAAAGCAGAAGGCACCGGATTGGGATTGAGTATTGTTGAAAAAATCATGCAGAGTCACAGGGGAAGCTTTACCATTGACAGCCGTGTGGGTGCCGGCACCACAGTGACCCTTCGCCTGCCGGTTTAGACTGAAATAACAATTTGGCATGGCGATTGCGACTTTTTCGCAAAACAGGGTTATACCGGTCTGAAAAAAGGGGAAATACATCATGTCTATACTGATCGTGGACGACGACCTTTCGGTTTGTCGGATCTTAAAGCGAATATTGAGCGGTGCGGGATATGAGGTCATCGAGGCTCAGGACAGCAGCAGCGGCTGGGCGTTGTTTGAACAGAATCGGATCGATCTGGTGTTGCTCGATCTGCAACTCCCGGATGAGGACGGCATTGAGCTGGCCGGACGCATGATACAAAAGAATCCTGCTGTGCCGGTGGTGTTGATCTCCGCTTATGCCACCGTTGCCAGGGCGGTGGAAGCGACCAAGATCGGCGTTTATGATTTTTTGGAAAAGCCGTTCGAGCGAGATCGTATTCTGGTAACGGCAAAGAATGCGCTTTCCTGGCGAGAGATGAAACGGCAGCTGGGGGAATTGAAAAACGATACTTTGCATCACTATCACATGTTGGGGCAATCCGATGTCATGCAGACTCTGTTTCAAAAGATCGACCGCATTGCGCCGGTGGATTCGCCGGTTCTGATTCTGGGGGAAAACGGTGTCGGCAAGGAGCTGGTGGCACAGGCGATCCACGACAAGAGCCGGCGCGCGGCTGCGCCGCTGGTCAAACTCAACTGTCCGGCTATACCGGAACCGCTGATCGAAAGCGAACTCTTTGGCCACGCAAAGGGGGCATTCACAGGGGCTTATACAAACAAATCCGGCAGGTTGAAAAGCGCGGACGGCGGCACCATGCTTTTGGATGAGATCGGCGATCTCAGTCCGGGGGCGCAGTCCAAGATTTTGCGCTTTCTCGAATCGGGTGAAATTCAGAAGGTGGGATCGTCGGAAAATTTATCTGCAGACGTTCGCATCCTGGCCTCGACGAATCAGGATTTGAAAGCGATGGTAGAGGAGAAGCGGTTTCGCCAGGATCTCTATTATCGTCTGGACGTCCTGTCGATTTGGGTACCGCCATTGCGGCAGCGCCTTGAGGACATACCGCTGTTGGCGGAGCATTTTATCCGGGAATATGCCGAAGAGCATGGATTGATCAAACCGGCATTGTCGCAGGCTGCCATGCGCCGGCTGACGGCCTATCCGTGGCCGGGCAATGTACGGCAATTGAAACATTTCATCGAACGTCTGTTGATCATGGTGCGCAAGGAGCTGATCGACATCGAGGATATCCAGCCCTTTTTCCACGATAGCGAACCCGCGGATGATGCGTTTATACTGCCCATCAGGGAAGCGCGGCAGCAATTCGAGCGCCGTCACATCTCGCAAATCCTGGGTGAAACCCATGGCAGCATCAGCCGCGCCGCCGAACTGCTGCAAATGGACCGAGCCAATCTCTACCGCAAAATGAAGCAACTGGGGATTAAATAGTCATTTTGACACAGAAGGCGTGTCAGATTTACAACAAAAGCACTGTTCCGCAATTTTGCTTGCCATGACGCCGGCCTGTTTGTGCCGGCTTTTTCGGATCATCCGGTTAATGCGTACCCAAAACCGCCAAGCTCGCCAAGAGCGCTGAG
>CAZSOP010000543.1:0-2688 GCA_964608385.1 uncultured Cytophagia bacterium | reverse complement strand
AAAAAGTACTCATTATTCGGAAGAACCATTTTTAAGAGCCTGTTTCTATAATATTCAACGCACATAAATGAAAAAAGTTTATGATTTTTATCACAAAATGGTTGTAACCATGACCATTTATTAATTTGACAGAAAGCGGTAAAAGCGGCAACAGGCGTCTGCATTTTTCCGCCTGCAGACCTTTTTTTAAATACTTGAATTTTGATTGCAGTTTGCTTATAATGGGCTGGTTTTAAACGATGACAATCCAGTTCAAAGGAGGACTCTATGGCTTTCAAATATGGTTTGGTGGGAATTGGAAATATTTCCGGCGTGCATTTTAAGGCTATCGAAAAACTAGGCGGAGAGGTGATTGCGGTTTCAGATATTCGATACGAACGTGCACAAAAAAAGGCGGAAGAAATCGGCTGCCAGGCTTATCAGGATTATCACCAGATGGTCGAACAGGAAGGGCTTGATATTGTTGTGGTGTTGACACCGCATTATTTTCATCCTGACATCAGCAAAGCAGCTTTGCAGAATGGCTGTCACGTTTTGTGTGAAAAACCGATCTCTGTCAGCAAGGGTGAAAGTCATGAGTTGCTCAAGGTCGCGAATGAGAGCGACAGGATTATGGGTGTGAACTGTATGCTGAGATTCAGACCGGATATACAAGCCATAAAGGAAATATTAGAATCCGATGTATTGGGTACGCTGCGCGCGGCCCACTTTGTCAGCAATAACTGGTTGCGGTCTACGGCTTATTACGATGAAGGCGAGTGGCGTGGTACCTGGGAGGAAGAGGGTGGGGGATTGCTGACCAATCAATCACCGCACGACCTTGACAAAATTATTCATTTCTTTGGCTCTCCCTATATTGTCAAGGCTTTTGCAGGCACCTCTTCCTTTCATCCAAACCTGGCAGTAGAAGATTATGCCGATGCCCTGCTTTTGTATGACAATAATTTTCGCGTTTATTTCTCCGCTGCAACGCACCTTCATCCGGGTGTCGAGCGACTCGAAATTTGGGGAGAAAAAGGCTATTGCCGGCTGGAAAATAATTCCATCAAGAAGGGCTTGTTGCAGCAACCGCTCTGTGAATGGAATGAACAAAACGCGGATATGTGGGGAACGCCTGATGTCGAATGGAGTCAGAAATGGTATGACATTCCCGGTTTTGACGAATTGCATAAAATGAGCCATCAAAACCTGATTCAGGCCATTGAGGGGAAGGAAGCGATCAAGACAAATGCACGTGAGGCTATAAAGTCGGTTGAACTGGCGAATGCCATCATTTTGTCGGCTTATCGCGACAAGAATATCACGTTACCTATTGATGAAACGGAATACTGTGAATTTCTCAGGGAAATGGTGGAATTGGAACGGGTAAAGTTTTCTCAAAAAGATAAACAGTAACGCATAATGAGGGTGTCTGCATGCCTTATCCGTCTATTAACAATAAGCAAATACGCGTTTTCCCGCTCGTTTCGCGCAAATCCAGGAGCGACATTCATGATATTATGGTCGATCCTGACGCAAAACCGCCTGCTCTATCTGCAAAAGATGAGCGAGTGATGGACAAACTGGTCGACCGCATCATTGCTGCCCGGCGACAAAGTGCCACCGTTATGATGGCTTTTGGTGCACATCTGGTTAAAAACGGCTGTGGCCTTTTGGTGATCAGACTCATGCAACAGGGATGGTTGACACATTTGGCAACACAAGGCGCCGGTGGTATTCACGACTGGGAACTTGCTTATCTTGGGCGTACCGAGGAGGATGTACGTGCCAATGCAGCCACAGGCACTTTTGGAACCTGGGATGAAACCGGTAAATTTATCAATTTGGCGGTTCTTCTGGGAGCAACCATGGATATGGGCTATGGAGAATCTTTGGGTGCCTTTATTCATAACGAGTCGATTAAAATTCCGGCAAGACAGGAATTGGTACAGGCCATCAATAGCGAGCTACGCGGCAGTATTGACAGGTTACCGGCGCTTTCCGAGTTGTTGTCCGTGTTGGATCGGTACACACTCGGTTCCGGTTTGATCGCGGTTGAACACCCGTATAATGATTATTCCATTGCCGGTAATGCGTTCCGCTTGCGCGTACCTTTAACCATTCATCCCGGTATTGGCTATGACATTATTTACAACCATCCGCTGGCAAATGGCGCAGCTCTGGGGCGCGGTGCGCATCTGGATTTCAAGATCTATGTTGAGTCTTTGCTTAATTTGAAGAGCGGCGTCTTTCTTTCAATCGGCTCTGCAATCATGGCACCACAGGTGTTCGAAAAAGCCTTTTCCTGCGCCAATAATATCAGAATTCATCAACACGGCAAACCGGCACTCGAAAATTTTTCGATCCTGGTCAATGATCTGCAGGTGTCGGAATGGGACTGGAGCAGGGGGGAGCCACCGAAAAGTTCACCGGATTATTATCTGCGCTTTTTAAAATCGTTTTACCGCATGGGCGGCGACATTGACTATATCGCGCTGGATAATCGCGTTCTCCTGCACAACCTCTATCATCGCTTAAAAACGATAAATATCTAATCATTTATCCCAAAGCGGTTTTGTGCTTTCTCTGATGGGAGGGACCGAGCCTTGTTATACTCGTCTTTTTTTGATTCTTGCGCCGCCAGTAGAGGCTTTTTGGGATCATCCGGTTAATGCGTACCCAAAACCGCCAAGCTCGCCAAGAGCGCTG
>CAZSOP010000542.1:0-2721 GCA_964608385.1 uncultured Cytophagia bacterium | reverse complement strand
GTCATCAAGAGAGGTTCCCTCTTCACCGACAACCATCATCATCTGGTGTACGGCATTGCCTTTGAACAAAAAATCACGCATATATTCAATCTTGCCGGACTCGACAAAGCTTTCATACTTTGACCAGCTGTCCAGGGGATCGATCGATGGAAAACGCCGGGCATTGGCGCGGTTACGGGACAAGCCATGAAAAGCACCGACGACTTTGAGGGTTGCCTGGGTGACCGGTTCCTCAAAGTTACCACCGGCCGGGCTCACGGTTCCGCCGATGGTCAAACTGCCTGTTTCACCCGTAAAAATTTCCACCAGTCCGGATCGTTCATAAAATTCGGCGATGCGCGATTCCAGATAAGCTGGAAAAGCTTCTTCACCAGGGATTTCTTCCAGTCGGCCCGACACCTCGCGCATGGCCTGGGCCCAGCGGGACGTCGAGTCGGCGAGCAGCAGAACGTTGAGACCCATCTGGCGGTAATATTCACCCAGAGTCGTGGCCGTATAAACCGATGCTTCACGTGCAGCCACCGGCATGGAACTGGTATTGGCGATGATGATCGTCCGTTCCATCAGAGATTTACCGGTCTTGGGATCTGTGAGTTCCGGGAATTCGCGCATGGTTTCCACGATCTCACCGGCACGTTCGCCGCAGGCGGCGATGATGACAATATCGACATCGGCATAGCGGCTGGTAATCTGCTGCAAAACGGTTTTTCCGGCACCAAAGGGGCCCGGAATACAATACGTGCCACCGCGGCCGACCGGGAAAAAGGTGTCGATAATCCGCGTCCGGGTCACCAGAGGCTCGCTGGGCAAAAGCTTTTCCTTATAAATCGAAATAGGAAGCTTGACCGGCCATTCGAAGGACATGCTGACATCGATGCTGTTGCCCTTGCTATCCTCGAGCGTGGCAATTTTATCTTTGATCGTATACTCACCCTCTTGGACAATGTCTTTGACCGTGAATTCGCCCTGAAAGTGAAATGGAACCATAATCTTGTGTTCAAAATGGCTTTCCGGAACGCTGCCGAGAAAATAACCGGCACGTACGGTATCGCCTTTTTTCACCCCGGGAGTAAAAATCCATTTTTTCTCCGCGTCCAGAGCTTCCAGTACCACCCCTTTGGGCAAAAAGAATCCAAACTCTTCGGCGATTTCAGGCAACGGGTTTTGCAAACCATCATAGATCTGTCTCAGCAAACCGGGCCCGAGCTCAACAGAGAGCATGTCTCCGCTATACTCGACAGTGCCGCCGATATAGAGACCTTTAGTATCCTCATAGACCTGCATAAAAGCCTTGTTGCCCTGGATTCGAATGACTTCGGATTTGAGGCGTTCGCCGTCTTTGATGGCATATCCGACTTCATTCTGGCTGATACGCTCGTCGAAACTGACGGTGATCAGGTTACCGTTGATTGCTGAAATCGTTCCAGTACTCTTTTTCATATCGAAACCTTATACATTGATTTATATTTTTCCAGACCTTTTTCTTTATCGAATTGTGCCAACCGTTTCAGAATCTGCAATTTGAGACGGTAAAAAATCAGCGCCTCGAGGTCGAAATGGTGTTCGAGCTCTCTTTCGCTTAAATAATCCCATCTGAGTCTGAGCAGATTTTTTTCGATCAGCAGGGGATTTCCCTCTTTGACAAGAGAGAGGGAAAAAGCGGTTGGTTTATGTTCGCGTCCGGCCCGTTTTTCGCGCCGCCAGGCGACCAGATCGTTGCGTATTGCCAATTCGGTGGCCTTGATCTCTTTGAGAGATTTGGGGTCAGAGGGATGCACATCGACATCACCGAGATCAAGCGAGGCCAGCAGATGAAAATCACGTCCGCTCGCCCATTTTTCCGCTTCGGTCATAAAATAGTCGACCGTGATATCGGGTGGTTTGTCAAACACCAGTGTTGGTAATAGAGAAATGATATAATAATACTTATCCATTTTCGCTTTCCAGAATTGCTTCAAGTTTTGGATTGATGAACAGATACAAAATTTCTGCAATATTTTCGTCGCTGAGATCGTAATACAAATCCTCATCCTTCCGCCGAATTCGGAATCCTTTTGACACGCGGTCGCTGACCTGAAGGGTAATCGAGTCTTTAAGCTCGTCTTGCAGGCTTTTCGCCAGGAGCGGTTCGACCTGTTTCTTGTCGGCCTCAGTCAATTCAATTTCCGCCGATTCTTTCTCATCCCAGTTTTCGACGATTTTAAGAATCATTTTATGCAAAAATTCAGGATCGAGCGAATCCGAGATCTTTTGCTTAAAGGCCCGATCGAAAAGGCCGGTGAGTTTTTCTTTGACCAACAACTGTGTATCGCGCGCAGCCAGCTGCAGCGCGCGCTTGCTTTTTTCTTCAAAATCGGCTGCCTGCTTTTCCGCATCGCTGACAATTTTTTCCGCCTCGTTGCGGGCATTTTCGATGATCTGATTGGCCTCTTTTTTGGCGTTTTGGTTAATCTCTGCAGCCTGCTGGTTGGCCTGCTCGACACCATCGGCCTTGATCTTTTCAATAATATGATCCAACTTTACTTCCATCGAATCCTCCGTCATTTTAAACTCTGGTCGCCGGTAGGCTGTTCAACACAGTACCGTGATGTAGATGCTCTTCTTTAGGAAAAATTGAAATGCCCGGACAGGCAGATGTTTTGTATACTGGGAATGTTTGGATAATCAGAGGCAGAACCTTCTGCCTCAAATTGAAACGATGTTTATTTTTCCAATTCTCAT
>CAZSOP010000541.1:0-2743 GCA_964608385.1 uncultured Cytophagia bacterium | reverse complement strand
TGGCGTTTTCTCAGCGGTTAAAAAAGTACTCATTATTCGGAAGAACCAAAAAAAGATAGATAATACGAAAGTTCAGGTATAGCTGTTACGACAAATAGAATATAAAGCCAGTATTACTTGAGGTTCAGAACGATATGTTTTCATCTTGATCTTTTTTAACCTACCAAAACGAGCATTTATTCTGTGACCTTGCAGATTTAATGATTCATTTCTCCTCTCATGCTAAAAGTGATAACATATCTTTTATAAATCCAACCAGGCCTATACCGCCCATAAAGAGAGCGAATAACAGGATAAAAGCAAGGATGATGGTATCTTTGGTTGTATTCCGATGCTGCTTCATCAGCTGGCCCGAGGATGTTAAATAAATAATGACAGCAACGATGGCCGGCAGCAAAATAGCAAGCAACCCCTGTGATAAAAGCATCACAAAGACGGGTTTGGCGTTGAAAAGAGGTATCGTAATCCCAGCCAGCGTCAAGACAGTAATAATCGTTCGATTAAGAGGCGTTTTAAGATTGCACCTTTCGGATTTGATATCGCTTAACAACCATGGAATGACCATGATGTTGGGGATATGGGAGGAGAGTCCGGCTGCCAGGATTCCAAAAGCCATTACAGTGATAGAAGCCGTGCCAAGAAGGGGCTCCAGCAAGGGAATCATCTCGGAGGCGTTGTTCATGGCCAGGTGTCTGACGTGCAGGGTAGTAGCCGCGGATACCATTATAGCGGTACTGACCAAAAACATACCGATGACGCTCAAACGGGCATCCCGTTTTTGCGCTTTTATATCCGCCAATGTCCAATCCGATTCTTTGACCAATATCGAGCGAATCAGGAATACAATAACGGATACGGTGGTGCCGACCATACTGGCCATGATAAGCAGGGCGCTGTTATCGCTTTGCACCACATCTTTAGGAATACTTGGGATCAGACCTTGAAGGATACTCTTGATATCGGGCATGATAAAAAAAAGATTAGCCATTAATGCAAAGAACATCAGAATGACCAGATAGCTTAGGATGGTTTTGACTGAATTGGTGTTACCGGTCCAGAAAAACAGCAGAATCAATAAAGAAAGAAATATGGCCCAGATCACTGACGGAATCCCCGTTTCGAAGACTTGCCAGGACCAGGCTTCGAGCACATCGGCAATAACGCCCATTACACCCATAACCGCTCCAATGATGATAATAGAGATCGCGCCCAAAAAGAACCAGGTCAACCAGGGATGAAGATGCTTGCGCACCGCTTCCAGCACCGTCATACCCGTGACAAGCGTGAAGCGGCTGAAATGGGTAATTAAATAATAGGTGATCAGGCAGGATATCACAACAGTCCAGAGCAGGGAGGTTCCGTAATTGGCGCCCGACTTGGACATGGAGGTGACACTACCCGTACCGATATTATATCCGATTAAAAATATTCCTGGTAAAAAGCTATAAAACAGTTTTTTAAGATTCATTAAGGTTTCCTTATAAGGTGTTATACTCAGACCATGCATCCCGAAAGTGTTTTATCGTCTCCCATGGTGTTTCGATTGCAGTGTTGCAGCTGGCCGACAAAATAAAGCGATTTGAATAGGGGCGTACCCTCTCGAACAGGTTTTTTACATAATCGAAGACCTCTTTTTTCTCCGTAAGATTACGCGTTTCATGAGCGCTAATACCACCCGTAATGATAAATCGGTCGTGAGTCATTTTTAAAGCCTCTTCCATTTCGATATCACCCAGCGGTGGATAAACCAGGCCTTCCAGGCCGTCAACACCGAGAGAAGAGATCAGGGGTAAATTTGTTTTTTGTTGTCCACAGGCATGGATGAGAAAACGGCTTTTATATTGATGAGCGAGTGCACTCGCTTTTTCATAAAAAGAGGCTGAATATTTTTCGACATAGACCGGAGGATGAAAACTTGCATCCAGGTTGTCCATCGACATTACCACCTTTACACCCGCATTGAGCATCTGCTTGAGAAGCTGCAGCTGTCTCTGTTCGTGAATTTGCATCAACTCAAGCGCTTGTTCTTCATGATCGACCAATAGATAAGTTGTATCGATCAATCCAACGCAAAAATGCAGCATTTTTAAGGGACTACAAAGTTCGCCGGCGATGATGACACCGCTATTTTTGACGGAATTTTGGATTTTTTTATATTTTTCAGCATCAAAACGCCATGACCGGGCCTGGATAAACTCCTTGAATGCTGTTAATTGATTTTTATAGTCATCAACCAGATGTTTTTCGGTTACAAGGGTCGATTCATTCATTACATAACGCAGCTTTTCCGTTAATTGACCGCTTTTGGTAATGTATTTTTTTTCTCTGACAATATCTTTGCCATCTTTATATGAAACCTCTTGTTTTTCCACGCCATTGAAAATTTCCTCGCTTAAACCGCCGAACCAGTATTCATACGGATCGGAGTAAATATTCCTGCTGAATACATCCAGGTTCAGATAATGAATAACATCCAGCTGTGTTTTGCAGTGTTTTATTTCTTCCGGAACCCGGTTATGATTTAGCCTGTGCGTGAACCATTGCCAATAATTCGGCGCGTAAACGAACCGGTATGGTATTTCATTCTGCACTATAGCTGCAACCGGATTAGCAGCTGGGTTGGTAAATTTTACGGTATTCATTTTCATCTGTACTCCCATTAATGTCAATTCATCTTCCGAGAAAAACCGATCATCCGGTTAATGCGTACCCAAAACCGCCAAGCTCGCCAAGAGCGCTGAGA
>CAZSOP010000540.1:0-2748 GCA_964608385.1 uncultured Cytophagia bacterium | reverse complement strand
GATCAAATCCGTCCGGGGTTCATTGTTGATGACCTGTTCGCGGCTTTTTTTAATTCGGGCTCCCATAGAAGAGAGCGCGTCGAGAACACCTATTCTGGTCGGATTGGTCCCCACATTAGTGATCTCAATTTCAGAATCAGGCAAAAGACAGGCCGCAACGAGAAAAAAGGCAGCTGCAGATATATCTCCGGGGATATCAATATCACAGGCTTGTAAATCGGCGGGGCCTTTTACTCCTGCACCGCCCATTGAATATTGGGCCTTGACGCCGAATTCACCCAACATTCGTTCGGTGTGATCTCTGGATGCCGAGCGTTCAGTAATCCGGGTAATACCGCGGGCATACAGCCCGGCTAGTATAATAGCTGACTTGACCTGGGCACTGGCAATAGGTGAGGCATAATCAATGGCCCGCAAAGGGCGTCCGATGATTTTAAGGGGAGCGCGATAATTATTGCTTTCAATTTGCGCGCCCATTTGCTCGAGGGGATCGATAATACGGCGCATCGGCCGCTTGCGCAATGATTCATCCCCATCGATCGTACTGGTAAAGGTTTGTGCGGACAAAATACCTGTCAAAAGGCGCATGGTTGTTCCGGAATTACCGGCATCAAGCTTGCTTTTGGGTTGATTCAGACCTTCCCTGCCCACCCCCTGCACAACAACATCGGTTTTGCTGCGTTTGATCTTAACGCCCAGCTTTCTCAGACAAGAAATGGTACTGAGGACATCCTGACTGGTGGATATTCTGCTGATAGAGGATTCACCCGAAGCGATGCCGGCAAGCAAAAGGGCGCGATGAGATATGGATTTGTCACCCGGTAAAGACACAGTTCCAGACAAAAACCGGCTTGGTAATAGGATTTTTTCTGCCATTTTACTCCCTCTTTCTGCATTCAAATCCATTTTGGCTTAGATAATTATTGGCCTGGTCCCGGTCAGATTCTGAACTAAAGGCCAACCGTATCGTACCGCCTTCGTTTTCTCGAATCTTTAGTACCTCAATATCTTTGATGTTTATACTTTCTGCTGCAAGAATTTTAGAAATATCAGCTATCATTCCCGGTCTGTCTTCTACAGAAACCAGCAAATCATAATGTGGTTTTAAAAATCCCCTGGTGTCTTTGGGAATGGAAAGCCGGCTTTGAGCAGCTCTATCAAAATATTTGCCGATTGTATTATCCTGTAGCGCCTTTTTTATGGTCTGCAGTTCTGTAATATAGGCATCTATATAATTTTCGATCATATCGTTATTCGTTTGCAAAATATCTGTCCAGATTCCAAAAGGGCTGGAAGAAATTCGCGTCATATCGCGAAATCCGCCCGCAGCCATTTTTAAAAAATGAGGACTTTCGAGCTGTCGACTGGCAGCGAGATGCATTAGCGCCACCGCCGCCATTTGAGGCAAATGACTCACGGCTGCGGCAATTTCATCGTGCAGATTGGGCAGGAGTAACAACACCTTGGCTCCGATAAATTCCAACAATTCGCCAAATGCCCGCTTATTTTCCTCATTCAAAGGGCGGCCAGGGGTGAGCACCCAGGTCGTATTTTCAAATAAAAACGGATCAGCCGCATCAATGCTGCTAAACTCCGATCCGGCCATGGGATGTCCACCGATAAAATTGACATCTGCGGGCAAATGGATATTGGCGATTTCCATGATCTTTCGTTTTGTACTGCCAACATCGGTGATGAGTGCCGATGGTTTGACAAATTTTCCGATCGTTTGTAAAATTTTGATGATTTCCGCGATCGGTGTACATAAAAAGATCAGGTCTGCATTTTTAACTGCGTTTTCAATATCCGGTTTGATATAGGCCTGGTCAACAGCGTTCCTCTCCCCGGCTTGCTGAATGACCTCTTCGCTATCCACACCAACGATGGTCCCAGTGTACCCCTTTTTCTTCAGAGCCAAAGCCAACGAGCCACCGATCAGACCGATACCGATAATAGCGATATGATTATATTTTTGCATTATTTACTCACAAAGTTTTACCGATTGTCCAGGCAATGGTTTGAAGTTCCTGCATAAGTCGTGAAAACTGGTTCGGGTAAAGAGACTGAGCACCATCAGAGAGGGCATGGTCAGGATCATGATGGACTTCAATGATCAAGCCATTTGCGCCTGCGGCGATGGCCGCCCGGGCCATGGGAGCAACGTGATCACGACGTCCGGTGCCATGACTGGGATCCGCAATAATCGGAAGATGGCTGAGACTCTGTGTAACCGGAATAGCGCTGATATCCATTGTATTTCGGGTATACGTCTCAAAGGTGCGTATACCGCGTTCACAAAGAATAATTTGATAATTGCCACCAGACATGATGTATTCCGCCGCCATGAGTAGTTCTTCAATCGTTGCTGCAAGGCCGCGTTTTAAAAGAATTGGTTTTTTAATATTGCCGAGCTCTTTGAGCAATGGAAAATTCTGCATGTTTCGGGCCCCGACTTGAATAATGTCAACATATTCAATCATGGCATCCAGCTGTCCGATCTCCATCATTTCCGATACGGTTGCAAGCCCCAGTTCATCCCCAATTGAATTCATCATTTTCAAACCGTCGATGCCCAATCCCTGAAATGAATAGGGTGACGTTCGTGGTTTAAAGGCACCCCCGCGTAACAACCTGGCCCCGGAATTTTTAATGCTTTGGGCAATCGTAAAGAGCTGCTTTTCACTTTCGATGGAACAGGGCCCTGCGATCATCGCAATGTGATCACCGCCAAAAAGGGCCTCTTTTACC
>CAZSOP010000539.1:0-2764 GCA_964608385.1 uncultured Cytophagia bacterium | reverse complement strand
ATCTCGATCCTCTTTTTATCGATCATACCCTGAATATCAGTCTCAAGATTCTGTATGACAATCCCTCTAATGTTGGCGCAGATCGTATTTCTAATGCGGTTGCCGCCTTTGAGCTGCTGAATCAGGCTGTAATCGTTGTCGATTTTGGTACGGCAACGACATTTGATGTTATCTCCGATCAGGGGGAATATCTGGGCGGAATTATTGCTCCCGGCATCGAAACATCAGCAAAAATTTTGCATCAACAAGCCGCCAGATTACCGCTGGTCGGTTTGTCCTTTCCCGCATCGGTTATCGGTACCACAACGGAAACGAGTATGCAATCCGGATTGCTCTTTGGCGCGGTGGAAATGATCGATGGGTTGGTGAGGCGAATTCACCGGGAAATGGGTAAAAACGTTCCGGTTATCGCCACCGGCGGATTGAGCAAATTGATTTTAAACCGACTGGAAACTATCCATGAAAGCGAGCCTTTTTTAACGCTAAAGGGATTGTATTCCATTTACCGCCAATGTCGTGCCGACATCAAATCATAAAGTCGAAAAAATCCTCTTTCGAGCGGACTTTGATCCAGTACAGTTCTCTCTTGCCGTTTTTGATCAACCAAATGGGATGTTGTTCTCTTTGCGGACGGAGATAGCTGGCCAGAATGGTGAGTGCTGTCTGAACATCCTGCTCGCTTGTGTTCCCCTGCAGCGCAGCTTTAAATTCTTTGTTGTCCCTGGGTGATAAAAGTTTTGCTGTTGTTTTCCGTGATAGTCGTTCAATATGGTCACTCTCCACCCAGTCACGTCCGATGACGAGTTTTGCCTGCGGCGACAAGCGAAAATGACGGCCGAACTTTAACCACTCAAAATCTTCCTTATCAAGACTCGCTTTATCAGCATTTTTAAATAAATCGTCTGCTTTTTTATCAAAGTGAGGGTCTATACATAAACATCCGCCTCCGCCGGCGGTCGTTATATGCAAAAGACCATATCGGCCGGCGAGTTTATGCTGTATCGTTCGCCTTCGACCATGTATGGCCAATAGTTTGTTCCGGTCGACCCAGCCTTCTTTCTCTGCAATGGTTTCGTCAAAGAGTTTGGCCGATAGCGGTCGAAGGACCAACCCCTTAACACCGGCCAGTTTATCAATTTTTCGCAAGCTCTGCATGTTTTGTGTGAATGGTCGTTGATCGAGAACCTCACCTGTAATAATAAAGGAAGCTCCAAGTTCTTTCATCACCTTCTTTGCCGTTTTCAGCATGAAAATTCTGCAATCCATACAGGGATTGTATCCCGAGCCATATCCGTTCGGCGGGCTTTTTACCAGTCGCCAGAAATCATTTCTGATATCAAGAATCCGGTATTCGGAATTGATGCGATCGGCGGCTTTACGGGATTTCAGATGTAATTCCTGCAGGTCGACCTCCGGATTGAAGATGAACGACCGGGTTTCAGCCGAATCAAAACCGGTGATGAAGATCAGAGAAATAACTCTAATATTCTGGTCCTGGATGAGAGCTGTAGCCAGCGCACTATCCATACCTCCCGAAATCAGGGAGACTGCTTTGATTTGTTCAGACATCACTCTTCCTCTATATAAAAAGGGCCAGTATTGAACTGGCCCATAAGATAGATTTAAAAATATAAATGGTTATTTTACAGATACAACCTTTTTTACTTCCGGCACCTGTTTCTTGAGCTCCCGCTCAATACCCATTTTCAGCGTCATTTGCGCCATCGGACATGATCCACAAGCACCCTGTAGTCTTACCTTAACCACACCATCATCATCTGCAGATACAAGTTCAACATCCCCACCATCAGCCTGTAACATCGGACGAATGGTTTCCAGTACGCTGGATATTTTTTGATCAAAATTTTCAGCCATAATTTATTACCTTTATATTATTGTTCTTCTGTTTCGACTTTTTGTTCTTCTGCTTTAACCGGTCTTTCTCCCCGGATCACATAAGAGTGAGCCGGACATTTATCATACGCAGCGAACAGTTCTTCTTCATTATGAATGTCGCGAATCACCGGCAAGTTGCCTTCCATTTCAATGCTACCCGACGGTGCGACTTTGGGTTTTGTACAGAGCTGACAGGCAAAGCAGCCGACCTTACAAACGGATTTTACCGCCTTGGTGCGGTCCTTGGATACACAACCCAGATAAACCTTCTGAGATATTGGAATCAGTTCAATAATATTTCTGGGGCACGTTTGTACACACACCCCGCAACCGGTGCATTTATCCTCTATAACAACGGGAAGACCGTTTTTATTCATTTCGATCGCATCGAACGGACAGGCTTTTGCACAAGACCCGAGACCCAAACATCCATAACGGCATGCTTTATGGCCGCCGTTGATTAAAAGGGCAGCATGGCAATCTTCAATGCCGCTATAGATAAATTTTTCTACAGCTTCTTCTTTACCGCCCTGGCACCGAATGGCTGCCACTTTTGCTTCTTCCGATTCAACTCCGGTGATACCCAGGATCGATGCAATATTTTGCGTTACATCTTCGCCGCCGGGAATACATTTGTTGGGTGGGGCATCACCTGCCACAACAGCTTCTGCATAAGCGCTACAACCAGGGTACCCACAGGCACCGCAATTGGCACCTGGCAGGGTTTCAATAATTTGCTCGACTTTGGGATCAATATCTACTGCGAATTTTTTCGAAGCAAATGCAAGACCTGCACCGAACAACAATCCCAACCCTCCGAGCGTTATAAGTGATGCGTAAAATATTAATTCCATTGTACTATATTCCT
>CAZSOP010000538.1:0-2769 GCA_964608385.1 uncultured Cytophagia bacterium | reverse complement strand
TAACTGGTTTGTTGCCGCCAATATTGCAGAAAACGCGCTGTGGCGAGGTGACATACGGTTTTGAAACATTCCGATATAAACGGTCCACTATAGTTTATTTTTTTTAGCGCTTGAATAACCTCGTGCCAATTGACGGTGCCGTCTCCTATTTCCAGGTGTTCGTCATCCATACCGTTATTATCATGAAAATGAATGCATTTGATCCTATCCTTCAGATGTTCAATATAGTCGAGAGCACCTTCATTCGTATTGGCATGACCGATATCAAGACAAAAGCCGAGCCACGGCGAATGGATTTGCCTAAACAGGGTGATGAAATCGCTGAGATTATCCCCCAGCATTTCGGTTTCCGAGTTATGGTAAAGTCTGGCTGAATTCTCAACCGCAAGTATGATTTGGTGCCGGATGCATAGTGGGGTCAGAGTTTTCAAACTCGAAACGGCTTTGCTCAATGCATAGCGCCGAAAATAAGGCATGGCCGTATGGCCGGCAACACTTCCCAGATGAAGAGTCAGATGGGTGATGCCCAGTTCCGCTCCAACAGCGATGCTCCTCGCCACCTGTCTCATGTGCCGGCGACGCAAATAGGGAACTGAATGACCGATATTCAGCGACGACGGAATGTGAAAGCTGAATGAAAAACCGTAAAGGCGTGCGAGGTCGCGCAATTTTAAAATTCTGGCCGGTGTAAATGTATGCAGATGTGAATGTCCCGGGGCAAGATTGATTTCGAAATGCTTTAGGTTATGAGCCAGAGCATAGTCGACGCAATATTCAACAGGCTTTTCAAATGTGCTGGTACCAAAAGTGTACCTCTTCATTCGCACCGCTACTCCATATTTTATCTATATTACGCTACGATAGGAAATATTTAGCTAAAATGCAATTGAATTGACAGTAACCCTTTAAATTTTTTTTACATAGTGCTTGACTGAATTCGATTCAATTTGTATATTCTGCACAATCCGTCGGTATTTTGTTAAAATCGTCAACTCAAAAAAAAGGAGAGGCGCTGTGGAAAATACGGCAAAAGTGAAGGTGAATTTTTTCAGACCGGTCACGGAGCACGCCCGCAAAAACATGAAACTCATTATTATCCTGGCGCTTATTTGGGCTATTGCTGTTTTTGGTTTTCAGGTTTTGCTCATGGTTTTCAACAAGCCGGTGCCGGAAAATAACTATTTAAAATTTGAACAGTTATGGCCTGGGTTTGTCGATAGCGAAACTCGGGATTTAAACGTCAAGCAGGAATTAGCTCAGGTTTCACTCGCTGTACTGGGAAAAAATGTCGCCCTTGAGGAAGAGCACAAGTCTGTTTTAAAACTCGCTGTTTCAAAACTTGTTTTGGATATTTTACCGGCTGAACAAAAAGATGCATTCGGTCAGGATCCGCTTGCCTATTTATCCGAAAATGATTTGCGTCCGCTATTGGGATTGGAGAACGGCGGCTTTGACAAGATACTTTACGATCTTCTGCCGACATCCCTGATCCCGGTCGAAAATGCGGATTTTACTGCGGAGATGGAAGAAAAAATCCCCTCGATTATGCAACTCTACCTCGTTCATAACCGTAGTTTTTTAACAGACACGACCTTTATAGGATTTCCTTTTCACTATTGGTATACCGCTCAGTTTTTGTTGATACTCTTTGTCGTTCTCTGTATCATCTATGCCAAATTAACCGACAAGCTGCACAAAAAACACAAAATCGAAGAATAATATTTGCCCAAATAAAAAGGAGAATCCAATGCTACAAAAGTCGAGTTTACTTGCCCCGTTTTTGATCCTATGCACGAGTTTACCGATTTGGGCAGATACTTCCAGCGCCACCACGCTGGAGGGGGATTTCAAAGTCGGACCGGCTATTCTGCTCATCGTGATTTTGATCAGCTTTATAATGATCGGCCTTTTCAATCGCGCAAAAGATACGTCAACCTATTGGGCTGCGGGCCGAAAGATATCTCCGGTGGGTGCAGGTATGGCCATTGCATCGAACTGGATGAGTGCTGCCTCTTTTCTTGGTATGGCGGCGATCATGTATGCGTCCGGTTATCATGGCCTCTCTTATGTCGTCGGCTGGACAGGTGGTTATGTACTTTTACTTATCCTGATGGCCGGACAAATCAGACGTTATGGTAAATATACAGCCGCCGATTTTATCGGCGACCGGTACTATTCCAAAGGCTTGCGCGGATACGGCGCCTCGCTTGCCATTTTTATCTCTTTTTCTTATTGCGTCGGCCAGTTTGCCGGAATCGGTATTATGTTCAAATGGGTGATGGGGATCGATTATACCTGGGCCGTGATTATCGGTGCCTCGGTTGTGCTGGCCTATACCCTGATCTCCGGTATGCTGGGGGTTACCAAAAATATGCAGGTTCAGTATGTTATTATCATTATTTCATTTATGATTCCATTGTTTATTTTAACCTATAAATTCGGTTATTTCTGGCTCATTCCACAAGTGGGATACGGCCAGGTCGTAACCGATGCGGTCAATGGCCTGGCACCGGCAAAAGGATTATCAGCGCTTGGTCATGACTTTGCCACCCTGCCGGTCCCGGAATTTGCCATGCCATGGGACCCGGCTACCGGCCAAACCGCTTTTCAGTGGATTGCCATTTGTTTTTCTTTGATGATCGGAACCGCCGGACTGCCGCACGTTATCCAGCGTTTTTACGTCGTTCCCAAAGCCCGCGATGCTCGCTGGTCCGTGGTCTGGGGTCTTTTCTTTATTTGTTTGCTCTATTGGAGTGCACCGGTTTATTC
>CAZSOP010000537.1:0-2778 GCA_964608385.1 uncultured Cytophagia bacterium | reverse complement strand
TGGCGTTTTCTCAGCGGTTAAAAAAGTACTCATTATTCGGAAGAACCCTTTTTGTTTCCCCTACTTGGCTCCATTTTATTACCTTGCTCCTTCACCCAAATAGTTCAAATTCAAACAGAAGGAGCGCTTATGCCGAAAAACGGGAGAATGCAATTGCGTGATATAAAAAAAATTATCAGACTCAAATTGGGCATGGCCCGTACAAATGCCTTCAATTTTGAAAAATGGAAATTCCCGAATCATTGTAAATACCCTCCATATCGGATCGTTGGAACCGTTTACCATTCCCACTTGCCTTGCAGCAGCTCCTTTCCAAATTTTTTATAAATCGTTTCCACGCGGGTTGCCTCCAGGCCATCAGCGGCATTGGCATGCGAGGATGCCGTTTGTACGATTTTTTTTTCTGACTCAAGACCCCGCGCATACGGTATTGTGCGTTTGAAATAGGTTTCCGCCCCCTTTAGGTCACCACGACGTTTGGCTTCTATGGCCTGTGCAAACCAGTAGTAAAAGCTGACCGTGTTTTCGGCATAACCAAGGTTTTGATCGTCTTCCGTTAATCTCTGTTCGATATCTTGCGGGTAATCCACTTGTCTTAATGAATCGATGATCTCCCGGCATTGCTGCAGAGCCTTGAAGCTTTCTTCAAGATCGACACCGTCGTTTTGCAGCGGGTGATATTCTTTCAGTTTCAGGTGCTGTAGATGAAAAAGCGGTTTTTTATCTTCTATTATCCTTTGAGCCAGATGATCGGTATGGCGCCACTGTTTCACACTCGACATGGCGTATTCCATATTCTCATATAAACGCTGCATCGCCACAGATGCTGTTCCATACAAATCCCGATAATATGTTTGCATCACCTCATCTATATTCAAATCAGGATTCCACAACAAGCGGGCGAAAAGATAGTTATTCAAACGCTTCATGCCCAACAGGGAGGTATAGGCATGCATATAATGCGCGTGCCGAATTCCGTATCGATAGTAGAGAGGGATATCATGGGCCATTATGTTTTGATACAAAACCGGAAGGCTTTTAATCTTGCTCACATTAAAATATTCGCCGATAAAAAATTGGCCTTTATAGTATTTGGGTTGTTGCTCTGTCCAGCCGAGAAAGTCATTCCAGATGCGGGTGTTATATTCGGTGCATGAGGTGTCATCTATAAAATGTACATAACAGCGTTTGATCGGAAAAATGGTTCCAATACATCTCTCGTAATTAAATTCATCGGGCAACGGGTGTGTGGGAGGGGGGAGCGTTTCATGATAGATCGGAAAGATAACCTGAATGTCGCGATTAATTCTACCCGAATCGCGTGCCTCTTCGATTGCCTGATTGACCTGGTGAACCAGGATCAACAAACGATCAGTTGGAGAACCGAGCGGTTCACAGTGTTTACATTGACACCAGTCTCCTCCATCTATAGGCCAAAAATTAAGGCTATTTGCCTGCCGCCAGTCGCCTTCTGCCAGTTGATCAACCATTTTTTTGTGAGCTCAGAGACGGCATCGCTGTTGGACGTGCAAATGTTGGTGCCGAATTCATATTTAAAGGTCCTGCGCTTTCCATCGATCAAGCCATACCATTCAGGATGCGCTTCAAAAAATGTCAGTATTCCGTCGTTGTTTTTATCGCCTTTATACTCTTTTTTACTATACAGGTACGGATCTCTTTTTTTATACTCATCGCCCTGAAAAGCGGGATGATTATAGGGATACTCTGCCCGGGGATTGAGAAAATCATGAAAATGCTGATGTCCGCCTACCGTCAGTCGCATTCCAAGTTTTTTTAAAAAGGAACGGTCGGGTTCGGCGATCGTCCAAAAATTCATACGGTTTCGGGCCATCCACAGATAAAAGTTGCGACTGCCGCGATCCTCCCACGCCCAAAATCCACGCGTCTCAAACGCCGGCTTTTAGATGATGATTTTTGAAATATGTGGAATTTTATGAGATGGAATCACCTCTTCAAAGGGTTCAGGGCCGTACCAGCGGATGCCAAACGATTCGAGAAGGTGGTATACGCCATAAAGGGTACCGGTCCGTTCCGCACCAATGATATAGAGTCTTTTTTGCTCCGGAATGATCGCAAAACTCTCCTTGCTATCGAGTTTGGCAGCGAGTTGCTGATCCTGAATAATGCGCTCGAGGTCCCGGTTTCCCTGCCCTGTCTGCATGTCTGTCAACACGATAGCGTTTTCCGTCAAAGGGGTTGATAACGACATTAGGATAAAAGCTGAATCCTGATCTTCACAGTGGCATACTTTTTTCAAAAAAGTGTGCAGTTCTTTGGCGGCAAAACTATGCGTGCAAGCGGCCATTTTTTTGTATTGATCTCCGCTCCAGTCAATGTGCTGTTCCGCCTTCGA
This sequence comes from uncultured Cytophagia bacterium, assembly GCA_964608385.1. Lineage (GTDB taxonomy): Bacteria > Zhuqueibacterota > Zhuqueibacteria > Residuimicrobiales > Oceaniaggregativiventaceae > Oceaniaggregativivens_A. The sequence continues at coordinate 404 of CAZSOP010000537.1, read as the reverse complement.
TGCTTCTGCAACGGTTGAAAATGGTTGGGTATCGACATAAATACGCCAAGAGGGAGCGAGGTCTACTCTGTTGCCACTGCAAGCCGCTAATAACCATATTGTGGAAAATAGAAAAACGATTGCCGGTTTAAATATTAACCGATATGAGAACATGTGCATGCCTCCCTATGGCGTTTTGAATATAGATTTTTTTATGGATAAAAGTGTCGGTCCTCTGGCGTTCGCAGACCGGATTTAGTTAAATGTGGTTTACGACTCAGGAGGAGACCATCATTTAACCGCTTTGCTGGTTAACAGACCGATACCGCGTCCCTGGTCGCCAGTTGATCAAATCGTCCCGTTAAAATGGTTTTAGGCTCATCCGGTTAATGCGTACCCAAAACCGCCAAGCTCGCCAAGAACGC
>CAZSOP010000536.1:0-2792 GCA_964608385.1 uncultured Cytophagia bacterium | reverse complement strand
AGGATGAAGTGAATGATAATCCGGTTCTGGTGTTTACAGCTGACCCCACGGTCGGCGATGCACCGCTGCGAGTTCAATTCAATGCATCGAATTCCCATGATCCGGACGACGACCCCTTAACTTTCAACTGGCAATTTGGAGATGGCGCAACGGCTGATAGTGCAACCGTTGAACATATCTTTCACACAGAAGGAGAATACGTGACCAGAATAGAAATCAACGACAACCGCGGCGGAGCAGCGATTGACAGCGTCATCATTACGGTAAATCCAAACAGCCAGGTGACCAATCTGATCTCCAACGGAACCTTTGAACAGAATCTCAATGGCTGGTCGACCTGGACGGAACGCGGCGCCCTGAATCTATCGGTTCAGAATGGCCAGGCGCACATTTCCAGCAGCAATCACAACGGCGGGCTATATCAACAATTCAGCACCGGCGAAACGGGGACGGAAATTTATATCTCGGGATTCTGGGCCAGCATGCCGACGCTGGCGGATGCACAATGGGGCGAAGTGCTGATTATCAACAGCAACCGCCTGCCACAGAACGGAATCGATTTAACCGCACAGGAAAGCGACGTCGAGCTCATCTATAAAAATGATACCTTTGAGAACAAATCCGGATGGAGCGGCAACCTCAGCCAAACCTCTTTACTGTCAACGACCGGCGCTTTTATTGCCGCCGGCGATGTAGCCACCATTGTTTTAAAAAGCGGCAATATCGCCGGCGCACTGACCGGATTGAAATTCGATAATATTCTGGTCGAACCGGCGAGCTCCAACCCGGGCAACCATCATCCGGTAGCGTCAATTTCTGCTGATCCGGTCATCGGTAATGCCCCCCTGACCGTATCGTTCGATGCGTCCGAATCATCGGATCCGGATGGCGATGCCCTCACCGTTCACTGGGATTTCGGAGACGGCAATCAGAACACGAAGATGGCGACCGACCATATCTTTTCAGAACCAGGTGCCTTCAATGTTGTACTGACCGTTCACGACGGAAACGGCCTCTCCCACTCTAAAAGCATAACCATCAATGCTTATGATCCCGCAAATCCTCCTGATGACTGGGAGCTTGTACTGGAAGAATACTGGGACACCATGGACGGCGATGACTGGTACGATCAGAACATCGTGCAGCAGGTCAGAAACGGCTGGACACTGTGGAACAACAGCGGCCATAATCCCATCGGCAATCCCAACGGCGACGAACCCTGGAATGACTGGGGCATGTCGGAAACCCGGTTCGGCTGGGATGCGTTTTTGCCGCCACATGAATGGGATCTCTTTCTCAATGAGCGTGGATTCTGTTACAAGATCTTTGCCGGCTATCGCGCCTGGCATATCGAGCTCTCTTCTCCATCTATTGCGCTTTCTCCGGGTAGCTACCGGGTGACATTGCACTATCACTGCGATTCCTATGTCGACTATCAGGATGGCAAAATCCCTCCCGGCTGGCCGGAAGCCTTTCAGGCAAGGGTTAACCTGGCGAACCAGGAAGGAGAGTGGCAAAACGCAGAATATTTAAGCGACAACACCGTGGTAAAAGAGTTCTATATCGGCCAGAGCGGAGACTATCAGGTCAGTTTTGAAATGCGCAATCCATGGGCGATCAGAAATGGTTGTGCTTTTTGCAAGTACTTTTATCTGGAAAAATCAACCGTTCAAAACACGGTGCCGCTTACGTATGAATTCAACCAACCGGGGTGGTACATGATTTCCGTTCCCGGCAACAAGGCTGATATGACGGTTTCGTCGCTCTTTCCGGCCGCACAGGACGGAACCGCCCTCTATTATTATATCGAGGATAACGACTATCTGGAGGTTCAAACCCTGGAACCCGGCAAGGCATACTGGATTTATATTCAACAGCCGGTAAGCTATTCTTTCGACGTCGCTCCGGTTCAGCACATCTTTTATCATTTTAACAGTCCGGGCTGGTATATGGTCGGCTGTCTCATCGATGGTATCGATTACAACAATATCGTCGTCGATCCCGCAGACGGTGTCGTAACGCCCTTTTTGGCATACAACAACGAAAATTTTACCTATACGCCATCGTCTCAGGTCAATGCCACCACCGGCTATTGGGTTTCGGTGTTGACGGAATGCGATCTCGAAATACATAGCGGTGCGACGCTGGGAAAAACAGCCGCCACCCATACACCGGCCTGGTTTACAGAAAAATATGGCAAATTGCCGCCACCGCCACCGGCTAAACCGGTCACTGCATCCACCCCGGAGATGCCGGATGGATTTTGTTTATACCAAAACTATCCCAATCCTTTCAATCCCGAGACCAGAGTGGAATACGATCTGCCGGAATCGCAATGGACGACCCTGGAAATATTCAACCTTCAGGGGAAAAAAATCAGTACACTGGTGGATGAAATCAAGCAAAAGGGACATCACAGCGTCATCTGGAACGCCCGCAATCAGAACGGCATGCGTGTGGCCAGCGGTATTTACTGGCTGATGCTGCGCTCGGGCACACATTCTGCAGTGCAAAAAATGATCCTGCTCAAATGAGATCATTGGAGAGAGATGTGGTGGTTTATGCTTTTAAACAAAGGGCTGTATCAAAAGTGTTGCATGAATACATTTTTCCATAATTCTGCGGAGCGAGATCCTTCCGCTTTTCATCACAACGGATGTTTATTCAATCTTCCGACCTCTCGAAGGGTCGGGAAACAAAAAAAACCTGATTGTAGACACATTATGAATGCAAAGCTTTTTCATCATCAAAATTTAAGTCGAGAGGGCTTTTTGTTTCTTTGATTGTTTGAC
>CAZSOP010000535.1:0-2794 GCA_964608385.1 uncultured Cytophagia bacterium | reverse complement strand
GATACCGTATTTTTCCATTTTTCGTTTGAGTGTATTGAGACTGATACCCAGATCACGGGCAGAACGACTTTTATTGCCTTTTCTTTTTGCCAAAATTTTAAGAATTTCCATTTTTTCTAAATTATCCAGATTTGAAGAATTTTCGTTCTCTGCTTGTAAATAAATATTGCGAGGAAGGTAAACCCGTGTAATTTCTGTTTCATCGCTCATAACCGCTATTTGATTGATCAACATACGCAACTCTCGCACATTACCGGGCCAACTGTGCAATTCGAAAAAGTGTATCAGATCTTGAGAAAATTTCTTTTGACTTGAATTGGCGATGTTTGCTTCCCATAAAAAATAATGTGCCAATTCTTTAATATCGCCCTTGCGATCTCTGAGTGGTGGCAAGCTTATTTCCAAGCCTTTTATTCGGTAATAGAGGTCCCTTCGGAACCGCTCTTGTTTGCAGATTTTATTCAAATCGCAATTGGTTGCAGAGACAAGCCAAACATCGAGATGGCGGGGTTTTGTTTCACCGATGCGGTGATATGTTTGATTTTCGAGAAAGCGCAAAACTTTGCATTGCAAAGTTGCCGGCATTTCACCGATTTCATCCAAAAACAAAGTCCCACCCTCAGCCGCCTCTACCAATCCTTGCTGCGCTTCGGTGGCACCGGTAAAGGCACCCTTTTTATGTCCGAATAACTGGCTTTCGATGAGCTGTTCGGGTATTGCGCTGCAATTGATCTTGATAATGGGACGATCGCTTCGGTCGCTACACGCATGCAAAGCATCCGCGACCAACTCTTTACCCGTACCGGTCTCTCCGGTGATTAGAACCGGCATTTTAGCGCGAGTGGCGATACGCTCTATCATGGAACGGACGCGACGTATTTGTTGACTGTTGCCCTTGATTCGGGACAATGCCTCACATCCGGATTTTTTCATAACCATTCCCCTATCATCAATTCGATGGATATCACTTTTATTTTAAATACGATAAATACAACACTCATCACCGCCCCCAAAGGCAACCGGCTCTTGAGATGCAGACGGCCGGCGAGCAATCCCGTGATGGCAACCAGACCAGCCAAGAAAAATACGACTACCATCATGTTGATCACATCAGGCACGCCCAATTCCAGGCCCAATACCAGCCCATATTTAATATCCCCCATGCCCATGCCGGCTCGGCCGGTTATGAGACGATGAATCAAGGCCGGTACGATGAACATGAATGCTGCGGCAGAGACGCCCAGAAGGCGGTTACTCATTTCCATCGGGTTCACCATCATCTCCCCTGCAATGGCAAGGAGCAAACAGATCAGCAGCACGTTGGGAATTTTAAACCACCGGATATCGGTGTACAGAATAGCCAATGCGGTGAGAATCATAAACAGAAACGGCACTGCCGGAGCAAAACCTGAATCCGCTATAACAAGGGCCAATGCAACGATAATGCCTGTGAGCTCGGCAAATATATACCATAGAGAAATCCTCTGCGCACACCTTGAACACCGCCGCCTGTTCCAGATGAATGAAAAAAGCGGCACCAGCTCAAACCAGCCCAGGTGGTGATGGCAGTATGGACAGGCTGAACGCTGCCATAGTGATTTTTTCGCTGCTCCGCGCACTGCTGTTGTGTAAAGAAAACTGGCAAATACAGGGCCTAATATGAGCAATAATGCGATTTCCAGACAATTCATCCTTTTTCCTTCTGTTGCTCGGTTTCATCTGGCAAAAGACGCATCCAATCGATGGCCTCGGCAATCTCTTTTACCGCTTGGCGAATGGCATCCAAAGTCTGTTTTTCTGATAACCGCCGAATGTCACTAGCCACCACGACGCAATCCTTTGGTCGAACCACGCGAATATGAACCTCGATTTCACTTTTCTCTTTATCCAGCCGCTCCTCGACCGGTGTCAGGCAGCGTAGATGGCCAAAAACAAAAAGATGAACATCTATGGTATTTGCGGCACGCTGCATGTCTCTTAGACTATAGTGCCGTTCGCCTGCCTGTTCTAGTAACGCTTCGATCTGCCGCACCCTGCCGGCATCGATGACAGATAAATTCTTTTTCACCAATGTCTGACATAGCCACTGCATCGCATAGGTGCCGGGATCAGCAATACCAATAGAGCCGGTTGAAGTAAATGTGAGAACGGCTACTCGAATTTGTTCCGCCGGCTGGACACCAGCTCCCGGATGCAGGGAACAGGTGGTGCACAAGATAAGCGATACACACAATGAGATGCAAAAGAATTGCTTGAGCCATGTCATACCGCCTCCCTCAGTCCGGCTGGACCTCTTTAATGTGACCGCTCTCATCGACCTGCCATATATTGTATTGACCATCTTTGTCGAAATCGATGACCGATGTGGCTGTCGCGGTAAAGGCGCCAAGACTCACTTTGGCCAGTTCGATGTGGTAGCGGGCTGTACCACCTTCTGTTTTCAGGGCTTCCGGCTCAAAACCGATGGCCATCAACCGATCGCTATAGATATCGTGCTCTAAATAATAACTCTGTTGCAGCTGATAGACTTGCTTGAGCATCAATTTTGCTTCAGTTGCTTTGGCACGGGTGATGACACTCATAAATTTCGGCAACGCCAATGCAGCTAATATGCCGATAATCACCAGCACGATGAGCAACTCTGTCAAGGAAAACCCGTCCTGCTGCCTGATAAATGTCATCTTTTTCATGTTTTCTCCCTTTCGATTTCATGAATGGTTTGTATAGATCTATTTTCACCTAGTGTCATGTCAACTTTGTAACGTCGGATAAAGCCTTTTTAGTTTTATCCGAG
>CAZSOP010000534.1:0-2797 GCA_964608385.1 uncultured Cytophagia bacterium | reverse complement strand
ATCTCCGCTCATTTTCCGGGCCACCAGCGGTGCCGGCGAACCGGATTCGCTTAAATATGTCAGCGGCAACTACCAGATCGGTCAGGTAAATCAACCTCTGCCTCAACCGATACGTGTCAGGGTGGTGGATAGTAACGGAATCCCGATAGAGAGCCATGCTGTCGAGTTTCTTGCCTTTTCCGGGGCAAATTTTTCCGGCAAGTCTTCTCTGACGGTTGAAACCGATAGCGATGGATTTGCAACGGTAAGACCATCGCTGGGCAGCAGCGTGGGCGAAAACAATTATATATTTGAAGTTCGTGCCTACAACGAGAATCGGGTTCCCTTAAAAACCGTCGAATGGCCTTTGCGTCTATATGCATCCGGTCGCCTGAGTGTAGGCGTTAAAATGCTAAACATGACACCGCACAGTGATCAGCTTGGCGGAACAGTCGGAGAAATGTCAAGCGATACTCTGAAGGTTAAAATACTGGATAAAAACAATCAACCTGCCGCAGGCCAACCGGTGGTTTTTAAAGTTGCCGAGGGCGGGGGTGGCTTTGAAGATGGCGGAAACTCATGGACCGTTTTCTCCAATCAAAAAGGAATTGCTTTTACGCGATTTAAACATCCAAAAACCCCGGGTGATACGAAAATAGAGTCCAGTGCAAATGACGGCGTTAACGAGTTGCAGAACTCGCCGATTACATTTTCGATTTCCACTCGTATAGGAGAGCCTGATCCGTCAAGATCAATAATTACCACCTCTGATTCAGCGGTTATTGCAAACGGTGTCAGTGCAATTGATGTTACTGTCACTGTTGTCGATTTATATGGAAATCCAATCTCAGGTAAAAATGTGACCTTTGTATCTGAAGGAATCAATGTCTCTATTTCGCAACCGCAACAACCAACGGATTACAGTGGCCGTGCCATGGCTTCTGTGACATCAAATACCGCCGGTGAGGCTTATCTATGGGCGTTGGTGGAAGGAAATCCTGTTCCAAATGATACCGTTCATGTTCGCTTTAATCCCGGGCCACCTTCTCAGGTTTTTGCATTCGGTATTGGGCAAACGGTTCCTATGGATGAGATGCTGGCTGAACCCGTGGGTGTTGTCGTTAAAGATCAGTTTGGAAATCCTGTTGCAAACGTTCCTGTCTCTATTACGGTAGCCGAGAATAATGGTTTTATTGCGGAGCAGGGGCCCTTTTACACCAATGCGCAGGGAAGAGTTGCTGTTCATTGGACGGTTGGGAAACCCGGAGAACAGCATTTGTATATCAGTGTTCCGAGCGTTTTGTCCAAACCTCTGGATATTACCGCCATTGCGTTGGCAGCGGATGCAGCATCTATCCAGGTGATTTCCGGTCGAGAACAAACCGGTTTAATTAACACGGTACTGGCGGATTCGTTTAAAGTCCTGGTTCTGGATAAAGACAATGAACCCATACCTTTCCTCAATGTCAGTTTCATCCTTGAACAGGGTGATGGTGTTCTGCTGCCAAGCGCTTATGTCAAGACCAACAGTACCGGATATGCGGCGGTATTATACAAGCCCGGCATGCAAACCGGCATGCATCAGATCCGCGTCAATGCCGTCGGGCTGGAGCAGGGTGTAGTTTTTCAGTGTATCATACAAAACGAATTAATGCTCAAGCTCGAGATTGTTTCCGGTAATGGCCAAATGTCAAGACCCGGAATATTATTATCTTCTCCGTTGCGGGTACGGGTTAAAGATGCTTTTAATAATCTTATGATAAACACCGCAGTCATTTTTCAAGTTGTTTCAGGAGAGGGGAGTATTGCCGAGTCTCAGCCTGTGATGACGGATCAGAATGGAATTGCTCAGTGCAAATGGCGTCTGGGCCCCATCGGGGAACAACGCGTAAAAGTTTTGCCGGCAACAGGATCAAGTGATCCGGTCTATTTTATCGCCAGCATAATCAACTCCGCTCCGGACATTACTGTACCGGGAGATATCATCGTCAACTCGGGCCAGTTGGTGCGCTTTGATGTAACCGCTTCAGACCCTGATCAGGATGCGGTGATTTATAAGGCCCGTCAGTTGCCTGATTTTGCACTCTTTGATTCCACCCGAAATGTTCCGCAATTCTCCTGGTATCCGAGCAAGGATCAGGTAGGTGATTATACCGTTATCTTTATCGCCGAAGATACTTATGGTATGAGCGATACAGCCAGGGTCAAGATTACGGTAAACGCCTTTAATCAAAGGCCGGTTATTCAGGCATTTACGCCTCTGGATACAACGCAGACTTTTCAATACGGCAGCAAAGTGCTTTTTCAGGTGATTGCAGATGATCCGGATGATGATAAACTTGGATATGAATGGCGAGTCGATAATTCATGGGCCGGCGACACCACGTTTATTGAGATTATATTCAATCCATACATTCATCCGACGGAATTTGTTGTCAATGTAAGGGTCAAAGATAAAAGCAGCTATACTGAAATGCAGTGGCATATCAAATTAAAGACCGTTGTGGAATTGAGTTCCTTTACGGCAACAGAATCCGACGGCCGGGTTAAAATTCAATGGACAACCTCCAGCGAAAAATATAATCGCGGTTTTAACCTCTTGAAAAGCCGAAACGCGAACGGCACGTTTAGCCCATTAAATTCGGCCTTAATTGAACCCAACATAAAGAATCAATATCAACTCATCGATACGGATGTTCAGGCCGGCGAGACATTATACTATATTCTTCGGGATATTGATCAAAACGGCATGATAACCGAACATGGACCTGTCTCAATCACTGTTTCTATGCCCAAACGTATTGTCCTGGGCCAGAAT
>CAZSOP010000533.1:0-2799 GCA_964608385.1 uncultured Cytophagia bacterium | reverse complement strand
TCTTATGAAAAAGAACTAAACCTGTCAATAAAAAACTCGTTTCTTCCCGGCAGTTGGTTCTTGCTTCAGGTGAACTTATCTCATGTTCCTTGTCCTTATTCCTTCGGGTCAGTATTTTCTTGACATGCCTGTCTGAGTTGTGCCAAAATAGAAATCAATTTGAAAATTGGGTATGAAAACGACTTCCCAATACATGATGCGTGTAGCAAGTTGTCGAATTATAATGTTACCTTACCCATCAGGACTGGAAAAACAGGGGGTACCATGGTATCTGGGACGACACAAAAGAGAAAAATTCTTTTTGTTATGACCGTGGATACTGAAGAAGAATGGAATTGGAATAACGGTTTTCCAGTAGCGCAATATGGTGTGCGGAACATTCAAAATGTTCCGAAATTTCAGAAATTTTGTGATGATTTGGGCGTAAAACCAACCTACTTCATTGATTATCCGATTGTCTCTGACCCAACTAGTGTCCAATGTTTTAAAACACTGGCTGAAACCGGAAATTGTGAAATCGGCGCTCACTTGCACACCTGGGTAACTCCTCCTCTGGAGGAGGCCATTGATGATGAACATACCCATGCAGTTAACCTTCCTCCTGATCTTGTCAGGTACAAAATCAAAAATTTAACTCACAAACTCCACGAGACATTCGGACAACGCCCTCTCACTTTTCGCTCTGGCAGATGGGGAATAAATGGTCAACTTCTCAGAATGCTGGCAGAAGAAGGATATCAGACAGACTCAAGCGTCTTCCCATTTTATGCTGACTCGACCTTTTCATATTATAATGCTCCTGCTACACCATACTGGCCTGACTGGACCGATTGCATTGAACGTGGAACCCAACGAAAAATCTTTGAAATTCCGGTTACATCAGGATTTAATCTCCCCTATTTTACGACCGCTCACAATATCCATAGCTGGCTTTCTGGCCCCCCATGGAAGGTTGTCCATGCGGTGGGGATATTGTGGCATTTGCACGTCATCAGAAAACTCCAATTGAGTCCTGAACTGGCAGATGCTGCAAATATGATTAGACTCGTGGATGCTTGTCTGAAACGAGGTCACGAGATTATCCACATGTTTTTGCATAGTTCCAGCTTACTTCCGGGAGGAACCGAATATGTTACAAATCAAGACGATGAGAAGCTTTTTTATCAAAACATGGCCGATGTGATTATGTATCTGAAGGCAAACACTGATGTACAGTTTTGTACTTTGACAGAAGCCAAACAGAATTATTTATAGGAGGAGGACCCCATGAGAGTTGTTGGAATTTCACCGCTTGATAAAAATACTGCGGTGTGCCTGATAGAGGATGGGAAAATTATTGCGGCAATGGGCGAAGAACGGTTTAGTCGCCAGAAAATGCACGCGGGGTTTCCCTTCCTTGCGTTGCAAGAGTTGTTTACTCGGTACCAGCTTAGTGCAGATGCTATTGACCATGTTGCCTATGCCTTTTTTGATGCTGAGACGGAAACAACGTTTATGAATCAAGGATTACGTAAATATCGAGAAAAAATGGGTCAAACAACTTCAGCAGAAATTTTTTCAATGTTCCGTAATCTTCCGACCAATGAAAAAAAACATTTTAATATTCCCGGCCTGCCTGAAGAAAAGCTTTATATGCACAAACCTTGGTATATGGATATATTTTACACCCTCGCCAGTAAACTGAATTTTTTCGGCAACGCGATCCAGACCCAGTATTTTGAACGATGGGTTCAAACTGCGTCTGCTGAACACAGGAGCTATCAGCATGAATTGCTCGAAGGGCTCAAAACATTTGGACTAAGTGAAAAATTAGTGCGATTTGACCATCACCTCTGCCATTGTGCAAATGCGTATTATACTTCTGGATTTGACGAAGCCCTGATCGTGACGCTTGATGGATACGGCAGCGGTCTGGCAGGCAGTATTGCTATCGGTCGTAAGGGCAACATTGAGCGAATCCACGAACTTCTTTATCCAGCCAGTCTCGGGGAATTTTATGAGCGCGTGACTTCGTCATTAGGGTTTCGGCCCGGACGTCATGAAGGGAAAATTGTCGGTCTGGCTGCCTATGATGATCCTGATATTTTATTTGAACCGGTTCGCTCGTTTTTTGAAGTCAATGCCGGCGATATTTTGTATAAATTACCCCACAATTTCTTCTTCTCCCGCTATTTAGCCTCACATTATCCCAAACCGACTATCGCCGCCGCCTATCAGAAAGTGTTGGAAGTAGTCGCCTGTGAATATGTAAGTTACTATCAACAGCAAACAGGATTAAGAAATTTGGTGCTCTCCGGCGGTGTTGTCGCAAATGTGAAACTCAATCAGCGATTGTTTGAAATTCCGGGCATCGAAAAGGTGTTCGTTCATCCAGCAATGGGCGATGACGGTTGTTGTGTCGGGGCTGCCCTTTTGCTAACCTCCCAGCGCCAAGCTCTGCAACCGTCTCCCCTGTCCGATGTGTATTGGGGCCCCGGTTACACCGATGCAGAGTTGGAAGAGGCTCTGCAAAACGAAGGGTTAACCCCTGAAAAACCGGATGATTTGGAGACGCGCATTGCTGAACTGTTGGTTGGTGGAAATATTGTCGCGCGTTTCAATGGACGCATGGAATATGGCCCTCGCGCTCTTGGAAATCGTTCGATTCTCTATCACGCCAAAGATCCCAGTGTCAACCTCTGGCTGAATACGCAACTCAAACGAACGGAGTTTATGCCTTTTGCGCCAGCGACTCTCTATGAACACCGGGAAAAATGTTATAAAAATATGGACGGCGCAGAGTATCCTGCTCAGTTTATG
>CAZSOP010000532.1:0-2806 GCA_964608385.1 uncultured Cytophagia bacterium | reverse complement strand
GGACAGCGATGGAGAACTGGATCGTAATTTTCCCTATGAAATCCTTTTCTCCAGCAACCTGCCGACCGATGATATCTCCATGGCATATGGCCCTCATACCTTGCAGGAGGGCGTCGGTTTATTTACGGCCACCAGCTGGGTAGAAACCGACACCCTCGCCCTCGTATTTACGGTTTCGGTGAATAACAATATGAATTATTCCGGTTATAGCAGTCATTCAGCTCCAATCACCGTAGAAGCACCGGTAATTGATGCGCCGGATACGTTGATCGTTGAGGACTATCCCAATGACCAGGGAGGCCATGTCATTTTAAAATTCGATTATTCCGACAACCATCCGGGGATCGGCGAAAACAATTTAATCAGCTATTATCAGATTTACCGCGAGGTCAATCACCAGGTTTTCCATTGGTACACACAACCTGCTGTCGATACGACAGGTAGTTATGCCGACTCGATGGTTATCGTGCTCAACACGGTTGATAACGAAGAATCCAACTTTTGGGTACGTGCCGTCCACAACCGCAATCGAAGCCTCGCCAAACGATTTGTTTCTCAGACAGACGAGCAGGAGGGTTATCTCGTTGCCGAAAGCATAGAGCCGACCATGCTCTACAGCGAAGGGAAGACCAGCGAGGAGTACGGCACCTATATGCAAACCCTGAGCAACGGGCAGTATTTATCCGCAACGGTTATGGCTCATGGCCGGGCCGTCGACAACATACAACCCAAAGTGCCTGAAAATCTATTGGCCGCCAAGGAAGGCGTCGCGGTTAAATTGATGTGGAATAAAGTCCGTTTGGGTGTCAACAACACACCCGAAGGAAAACTGTACTATGAAATCTATGCCCACAATCAGAACGCTTACTTTAATCCGGATGAAGATGGTGAGCTGCTGGCAACCATTGAAGATACGGCCTATACCATTCCGGACAACCGCTTGCGACGGTTTTTTTGCATACGCGCGTTTGACGGAGACAACAAATCCGCCGTCTCAAACCGGGTCGGGAAATACGGATTCACCATGAATAAAAACAAAAACAGCTCATTCAATTATCTCTCGTTTCCGCTGGAAACCCGGGATATAACGGATGCAAAGAGCGTATCGCAAATCATCGAAAACCTGCAGATCCTCTACAAACTAAACCAGGCGACCAACAGCTTTTCGACCTATTATATCCCCAAAATCGAGTATGGAACCAATTTTGCCCTGGAAACCGGGTCGCCTCTGCTGGTGAACAACAATAAAACCATTGCCGATACCTGGTTTTATACCGGTAAAATACCACCGGTTGGATCGGTTAAATTCACTCTGAACAAGGGTGAAAAATCCATCTTTAACGAAATCATCGTTCCACTGGACAAGTTTGATATTACCAATGCCGATCAATTGGCCAAAAGTATCGGCGGCGTTGAGATTGTTTACAAGCTCGATCCGGAAACCAATGCATTCAGTAAATTCTGGATCCCAGACATCGGCTATGGCGAAAATTTTGCAATTATGCCCGGTGAACCGATACTTGTTAATATTAATCAAGATGCCCCGGACATGTGGCCTAACTAGTCAATTCGTAAAACGTTTTTGAGGTGAAAAATGTTAAATAAAAAAGTATTGATCAGCCTGTTTCTATTCGTCAGCACAACCCTTGTTTTGGGACAACCGCAAATGCCCAAACTGGTATGGGGAACGGTAAAAAATCCGGACGGAAATACGCCGGGCATAAAAGAGGTAAAATATACCAGTTACCTGTCCAGTGAAATCACGGATTCAACCGATGTCGACAGCACGACCAATAATGGCGGCTGGGCAATCGATTTAAATGACTTTAATAACACCGGAAGTGAATGGGGAGAAGGCGATACCCTGTTTGTTCTTTTTGAAAATATTGCTCCCGGCGGTGAATTCAATGGCGTAACGTCAGTGCTTAAACATATTTTGGGCTCGGAATCAGATTATCCGCAACAAATCAGCGCCTATACCCTTCCGGTTGAATTGGTGACCTTTGCCTCACAGGTTGAAAAAGGATTGCTGTATGATAATGTGCTATTGTCGTGGAAAACCCTGGGCGAGTCCAATAATTTCGGCTTTGCCATCGAACGAAGTTTTGATGGCACAAGATTCGAAGAAATTGGTTTTATCGCCGGCGCCGGATCAACCAATACAGCACGGCATTATGAATACAATGATGACCAAATCACTCAACCCGGTATCTACAGCTATCGCCTGAAACAAATCGATAACGACGGCACCTTTACCTATTCCAGGGTGGAGGAAATCACTCTGAATACACCGGAACACTATGAATTGCTGCAAAATTATCCAAATCCGTTCAATCCGGAAACCACGATAGCGTTCAAAGTGAAAGAGGATACCCGGGTGAATATTACCATCTTTAATGTCCTCGGCAGGGAAGTAAAAACCCTGGTTGATAAAAAAATAAAAGCCGGTACCCATCAAATTGTTTTTAATGCCGGCACACTGCCAAGCGGCATGTATTTTTATCATATGAAAACGGGCGATTTTAATCACGTACGCAAAATGGTCCTGATCAAATAAGGAGCCCTTGCAGCTTTTGCATAAAAAAAGGCGAACCACATGGTTCGCCTTTTTTTATAAAATTGTTTTGAAATCCCCCTTTCGCTCCCCCCTTTCACTTTTTAGTCTATTTGCGAAGACAATCTTACACGCTTTTTCGGGCTGTGCTCTTTTTCGTTCGCATTTTTATCATTTTTTTGCTAATTTAAATAACTAAATAAGGTTCTTCCGAATAATGAGTACTTTTTTAACCGCTGAGAAAACGCCAAG
>CAZSOP010000531.1:0-2835 GCA_964608385.1 uncultured Cytophagia bacterium | reverse complement strand
ATTTCACATTTGCAACTAAAAAATGGCAAATTTTGCTCTAATAAACTATTTCCTCAATATTTAACTCTAATCATGCAAGAGGAAAAACTGAAAAGTTGAGAAGATAAAACATTGATTTAATTCAAAATTGAAATGGATACCTGGTTGTGTAACAATATTGTCGTGTATGCTTGACAACCGGAGCGACAATAATTACTTTGATACCTTGTGAATTTTCCTTACCTTTACTCAAATATAAACGATTTACTGGCTCACCTGACAGGAGAAAGACCGTGAAAAAGGGAATGGTGTATTTACTAGTTCTTATAACCGTTGTTCTTTCTATGGCACAAGAGTACCGCCTGACTGCAGGGTCGGCAAAGGTGGACATCACACCGCCTATCGGTATCTGGTTATGCGGCTGGCTGGCCCGTGATCGTCCCAGCACAGATATTGCTGATAATCTCTACGCCAAAGCGGTCGTGATAGATGACGGTAGAACAAAAATTGTCGTGGTTACCACCGATCTGTTAAAAACGTATCCTGATGTCAATAAATCTATGAAAGAAGAAATTTATCAACGCACCGGATTGGATGCCGATCACGTTTTAATCACCGCTTCTCACACCCACTTTTCGCCCTGTATCGGCCTGGATAGCGACAAACCCTACGTTAACGACTATACCAAAACGGTCATTGCAAAAATAGCAGGTTTGGTGGAACGCGCCGACCGCAATCGTCAACCGGTATGGATCGGATGCGCCAGCGGCAAAGCTTCAGACCTGACCTTTAATCGACGGGTTGTTGGCGCAGATGGAACAATACAGATGCACTGGCGAATGCCCGGTGATACGACCGGGATGACCTTTGGGCCTATCGATCCCGAGGTCGGGGTTATTCGTTTTGATAATCACAAGGGTGAGCTGGTCGCTTCACTGATTAACTATAGCACGCATCCGGTTTGCGGTATGAACGAAATGTATTCCATCTCCGCTGATTATCCCGCATATACCATGCAGCTGATTGAGCGTATCGAAGGTGGGGTTTCTCTTTTTTCTCTCGGCGCTTCCGGAAATCAGGTGCCCGTCGAGCGTGAAGGCAACAGCCGGGTCGAAATTGGTCGCGCCCTTGGCGCCGAGGCTCTTGAAATTTTGCAGGGAATGCCTGTTTACAATGGCTTCCCGATCGGGGTCAGTGCCAGGGAGATTGTTTGTCCGACGCAACGGGAAATCGCTCCCACGGATAGTATACGGGTAAAGATTCAAGTTTTCGCCATCGGCGAAATTATTTTGGTCGCTTTGCCGGGTGAAGTATTCGTCGAGCTGGGACTAGAATTAAAAAATAAAATTCAGCATCCACTCTATATCTGTCAACTTTCAAATGGCGGCAATGTCGGTTACATACTGAATGAGCGCGATTATGCGGAAGGTGGATATGAGGCCATCTCGGCTCTGCTTGCTCCCGGTATGGGAGAATATCTCATCGATGAGGCTGCAAAAATGATCGGTCAACTTACCTGGTGTACAGACGCCACCAAAGTTGTTCGAACGAATTCGACCAAAAGTACGTTCGAGGATTATTCCCAAAAGGGATATGATATCCGTAAAGAGGAATGGGGAGATCGAAAGGGTTTATAAAATACTGGCTGCTGAAAAGGCAAGGTTTATTTTGTTCATGATAAAAAAGGATTACTATAGCACTTTATCATAGAGGTAGAAGGAGAAATTCGCTTTGCAAAAACAGGCTTGGAAAGAAAATGATTATGGTAATGATGTCTTA
The DNA here is from genome assembly GCA_964608385.1 of uncultured Cytophagia bacterium. Lineage (GTDB taxonomy): Bacteria > Zhuqueibacterota > Zhuqueibacteria > Residuimicrobiales > Oceaniaggregativiventaceae > Oceaniaggregativivens_A. The sequence goes on along the minus strand of CAZSOP010000531.1, from coordinate 1,077 downwards.
CGGCTGAACGAGGAAAAAGAATACATCATTGTTGGTACGGCTCATATTTCACGCCAATCCGTTGATCTTGTTCGCAAAGTCATAGAAACGGAAAAACCGGATTGCGTCTGTGTTGAACTGGACGAACAGCGCTATAAAGCCCTGTCGGAAAAAAAGAAATGGCAGAATCTTGACCTCAAAGCGGTTATACGGGAGAAACAAATCAGTACTCTTTTTATCAATATTTTGCTTTCCTCTTTTCAGAAGCGACTGGGACAAAAACTCGGCGTGATGCCGGGAACGGAACTCCTGGAGGCTATTCATGTTGCCGAAGAGAATCAAATTCCGGTCGAATTGGCCGATCGCAACGTAAGAATCACCTTGCGCCGTGCCTGGGCCAGCATGTCGTTTTGGCAAAAAATGAAATTTCTCGCGTTTGGATTGGCTGGTATTTTTGAACGACCGGAATTAGACGAAGAAGAACTGGCAAAACTTCGTCAAAAAGATGTTTTAACCGAATTACTCAATGAAATGGGCAAATTTCTACCGGTTTTAAAAAATATACTGCTCGATGAGCGGGATGTCTATTTGTCACAAAAAATCAAAGCCGCAAACGGAAATAAAATCGTTGCCGTGGTTGGAGCCGGTCATCGCGAGGGAATTGCCCGAAAACTGCGACAGGATAAAACCTATGACCTCGAATCGCTCGACTCCATCCCGCCCCCATCCAAAACCTGGAAATGGTTCGCATGGGGCTTGCCCGTATTCATAATCGGATCATTGATTTATATCGGAATTACCAAAGGCTCGGCTGCGGCAGGGGATAATGCCCTGTTTTGGGTGCTGGCAAACGGCATTCCATGTGCCCTGGGCGCCATTCTGGCATTCGCTCACCCTTTAACGATCTTAATCGCTTTTCTTGCCGCACCGGTAACCAGCCTGACGCCGGTTATTGGTGCAGGCTATGTGGCCGCATTTGTTCAAGCTTATTTTCGTCCACCGGTGGTGAAGGAATTTGAAACCGTGTCGGATGATGTTGCTCTATTCCGGGCCTGGAATAGAGCAACATCATCCGACACGGTTTCAAATTCCTTCACC
>CAZSOP010000530.1:0-2840 GCA_964608385.1 uncultured Cytophagia bacterium | reverse complement strand
CAAGTTACTACACGGCGCTCATTTGTATTGGGAAAAATTAGATATTGATTTGGAACTGGAATCACTTGATTATCCGGAAAAGTATCCTTTGGTATATAAAAACTAGTTTCATATACACTATAGCTTGGCCAGCATATCCCCCGATGAGCGCTTCAATACCTATTGGAATAGGAATAAAAAACGACTACCCGGATCCACAAACATCAACGGATTATTCCCGCAATACACATACGGGCTGAATCCCTGTCTGGCGAGGTCGGGTACCAGCCAGCGGCCAATCCCGGGATTGTAGTACCGTGCCCCAAAGTAAAGTCCGGTGTTGGAGTCAAGTTGTTTGATAACAAAAAAAGCGCTGGTCACTGCCAAAGCAGTGTGCCAACGCTTGAGTAAAGTAAATGGTTTACAATCCTATTTGTAACTCCTCTCTGCTTCATCATACTCCTTGTACACTTGACCCTTATCTAATATTATTAGACCATTTAAAATGGAGGATTTACACCGGAAACTTTATCTAGCTCTACCTGATTTTCTGGTTTAGGAATGTAAACTTGATCTAATCCACCTTTATTGCCGTCAAGTGGATCTGCATTTTTTATTTTAATTCCTTCAGAGTTTTTTATTGTTCCCTCGCTTACAAATCTACCTGAATTTTGGTTCGGCAATCCGGCAGCGTCTCTATAATTATCTACATAATGCGTGTCAGACTTGCCCAAAATGCTTCGGCAAGCTCATAAAAAAGCCTTAGAACGCATTTTTATACCAAAAAACGCGTTCTAAGACCTGTTTTAAGGCATTTTCGTGCCCTTTTTAACTATTTATCAATAGGTTAATTTGGTCCGACCCCGCTGGCCTAAAAACGGGACGAATAAGTGAGCGATTCCGGTCGGATTTCAGGTAAAACGGCTTTTACAGAAAAGCACATTCACGCTGAGACGCTAAGGAAGGTCTTATTGATCTGCCAAATGTTTGGTTAATTTCGGAAAGGCTTTTAAAAGCTTTTTGTCGGTCGTAATCAAGGGACATGCGAGATCCCGTGCAAGGGCAATGTATTCGCAATCACAAGCACTACATCCCGATTGTTCCGATAACTCGAGAACATCTCTTGATTGTACTCGATACTCCCCGTCTCGTAGGATCAATTCAGCTTTTTCCATCAAAAAGAGTGCTTGAGCGAGATTAATATGTTTATTTCTGATATAGGTAGCAAGCACATTTTGAAATTCGCTTTTCCAAAGTTGTGGAGCACGCCAGTCAGGATCTTTTCGCAATAAAGTTTGAGCCTGTTCGGTAAAAGTCCCCTTGATGAGCATATAGGCAACAACGTTCGTATCCACTATTTTCATTTTCGGCCAGCCTTTTTATACTCTGTGAGCATATCTTCGCTCAAAGCGGGAATCTTTTTGTCCTGATAAAAAATATTGATTTGATCGATTATTTCATCAGGATCGATCTTTTTACTGTGAACGACTGTTTCGATGCAATGAATGACCTGACTGTTGATACTTCGCCGATGAAGGTGTGCGCTTTCTTTTAGTTTTTGGTAAAGAACGTTAGGAATATTTTTTATGGTTATCGTTGCCATGACCGATTCTCCTGTTTTATACTCCAAATTGGAACCATAATGCAATATACTGTTCTCAGCTCGAAATGTCAATAAATTGTTTCAGTAATGGCTTGAAAACCGTGGCTACCGTCTGTCGAAGCAATGGGCTCTTGCGCCGACCAGATTGGTGCTTTTCGGATGGAAAACAGGACAAATACATGTTTTTTTTTATTGTTGATGAACTGCGATTATGGTTTGGTCCCCTCCAGCTCTCCCATTCGCATAGATTTTTCGCGACTGGTAATTTTTTGAGCATTTATGATCTACCAATAACTGAGGCCGTCCAATGGCGAATGGGAGGATCCTCCGCGCCTGTCTCGATGTTTTTTATCGGGAGGGCTCGGCGCGCTTTCCCGCACCTATCGCGTATCGTATCGGTAACCCTGGTGATGTGTTGATTTTGTATTTAATTCGATCACTTATGGGGCCGGTCAGCGATAGGTGCGGGACGATCGCGCCTCGCTGAATTTGGAAAAGAGCTCCACAGTTGATCAACACGAATAAAAGTTTAATGTTTCAGATCTGTCTTTTACGTGTTCTCGTCCTTTTTCATATAGAGCGTTTGATCCACTGTGGATATTTTTATCCCATTAGAGTTTGTACGGCCGACATATAGAGAACTGTTGCTGCCATAATTGGTGGTGGAATTTTAATGAAAAAACGCGAGAATATCGAACAAGAGGCTATGAGGAAAAAGGGGAAAGATCAATTAAAATCATCCAGGATTAAAACCTCCATTTCCTTGACATTTTTCAATTGTTTATCGTTTGTTACAAATACCTTTGAGCCCGCAATGTAAGCGGCGGCAAGTTGCATGGCATCCAGGTGTTCGATATCCTGCAAAGCCTTGTCTACTGTTTGATCCATTACATCCTCCGGAATAATGAATAAAATATGATAATAATATTCGTCAAAGTTCCTCTCATGATATGCGCCCCTGACACTGCCCGGCTGGTCATGAATCGGTTAATCATATTCGCCTGACAAGAGAAGGTTATGTTAAATCATAATGAGAAACAAGATAAAAAGCAATGAATAATTTGTCAAAAGAGGGTTTGGAATAATTGGTAAAAAAGAGGGATGGTTGGAAAAAATTATGTACAGGTAAAAGGGGAATATGAAATTTGATGATGCGGGGTCGCTGCGGTTCTGTCCTACCTGACCGTCATGCTGTAAGCATCTTTGTTATCTCTATTATTTTAATTTTTTTCGTATCCATGCCGGATTCCGTCGACAA
>CAZSOP010000529.1:0-2862 GCA_964608385.1 uncultured Cytophagia bacterium | reverse complement strand
CTGTTACGGGCAGACGTAAAATTCGTATCCTTAAAATACGGAAAAACGTGGTCGATATAAGGATTATAGCGAATTAAGGGATGGGCGGATTTTTGATAAATATAATCGACGGTACAATCGGGAAAATAATATTTCAAAATCCTGGCTGAAGATTGCAAAAACACCGCATCGCCGATATTGGTATCGGATACGACAAGGACACGCCAAAGTCGGTTGATAGGTGAAAGTTTTCGTTTCGTATAGGTATGGATGAGACGATTGATCTGCTTATTTTCAGCTAAGGTACGGAGGGCGGTATCCACACCGGCGGGAAAAAGATTGGCAAGCGTCATGGTAAAGGTTTCGGTCCAGGCCATAATCAATCCAGCTCTTTGCGTTTTCGGAATTTCTGAAAAAATGCAACTATAAAGGGCAGCATGAGCAGTAATATGGTAAACAAAAGCGTGGTATAGGAATGAAGGGAACGCAAAAAACCATACATCTGATTAAACAATAACGTCCAGCTGATGACGCCAAACCACATAGAAAGCACTGAAACGAGTGCAATTTGCCTGTTTTGAAAACCTTCCAGATAGGCGATAAGCGAGCCAATCACGGCACCGGTCATGGGTAATGGAATCCAAATAAAGACTGCAATGCTGATCAGATTCCATTTATTATGAATTTTTTTGCTCTCCTGAACTTTGTCATGTATAGATTTAAAAAATTTTAATTTGGATACATTTTCAGACAGGAGAACAAAAATAGAATATACGATCAGCAAATAAGCGGTGTTATAAAATATAATAATCACGATAATCGGTATGGTTGTAAAGCCAACTTCAAAACCGGTACCAATAAAAGCCAGCCTGCCGCCGACATGACAAGCACCGATCATGGACAATATTCTTAAAGCTGCTTCTGAATCAAAATAGAGTATAATCGACAGAATAATTGCGTTACAAACCGCAATCAGGATGCCGACGCCTAAAAAATACCTGGCTGTTTTCAATTTACATATAACCCAGTTTTTTAAAACGCTCTCTTATGAGCTCTTCGTCATTGGAATCCGGTTCTATAGACAACTCGCCGTTTTGCGGCTTGTATTTTTGCCGCAATTGTTGCCGTTTCATGTTCAGGGTTTTTACTTTTGCAAGTAATTCTGAGCGCATATTTTCTGCCAGCTCTTTTTGCTGCGGTGCGATGTCCTTTAATTCAGCAGGGTCTTCCTTCAGGTCGTACAATTCTTCTCGACCGACATGCACTTTTTGACAATAATTACACCATCCGTCATTATCGACAGCATAGATATATTTATAATCATAGGTTCGTATCGCAGATTTTTTTTGCACATAAGATTCTTCTACGAATATCTCATCCCGATGACCTGTTTTGTCTCCGTTGATGATCGGTAAAAGCGTGTTCCCATCCAGTTCGTCAACATTGCAATTGATGTCAAAAAGGTCGCATAGGGTCGGCACAAGGTCAACGTGTTGTACGAATGATTCTACTCGTTTTCCGGCGGGTATGGATTTGGGATAATGCATGATAAGGGGAACATGGGTGGTTTCATCATACAATCCATGATGATCAAAATAGATATCGTGCTCGGTCAAACTATCACCATGATCAGAGGTGATGATAAGCAATGTATCATCCCAAAGTTGATTTTCCTTTAAATGGTTAAATAATTTACCCAGCTGGAAATCAACGTATTTGACCGAACCGCGATATTTTTCCAGAAGCAGCGATTTCGAATCTTGAATCGATGATTTATCGAGATAGCTTTTCGGACAATAATAGGGTGTATGGGTATCCCAGTAGTGTAAAAAGAGAAAAAATGGATTTTCCCGGGACTGATCGATGAGATCGTTCGCGATTTGGGTAACAAATCGGGCATCCTGTAATTTGGCAAGATTGAAGGTAAAGGCAAACGTGCTCAATACATCTTTCATGCCTTTAATTACATCCTTTGTTGATGATTTTCGCATGGGTTTGTAAAGTTTCAGAATGGGCAAATGTCCGAGCAAATAATCGCGATACAAACCGGGGAGAGTAACAAGGTGGTATTTAAGCCGATCCAGGCCCTTGCGGTCGAGCTCATAACCATAATCGTCAAATCCCTCTTTAAACCATCGGGACATCCAGTCGACGGCCAGGGTTTTGTGCCCGGATTGTTTCATGTATTGCGCCAGCAGCTTTGTGCCTGTTTCCAGGAAGAGCCGGCGTTCCTCCGTTGTCACTTTGTCCCCGTGGTTCATGATTCCATGTGAACGCGGATATTTGCCGGTGAGTATAGAGGTCAAACTTTGATCCGTTGTATTCCAGCAGGAAAACGCTTTTTCGAATAGAATACTCTCCGATGCAACTTTATCAATATGAGGACTCGGCTCTCCCTGCATGCCATAGCATCCCAGATTTCGGGCTCGGAGCGCATCGATTACAATTAAAATGACATTGGGCGTTTTTCTCTTCTTTTCCATTAACATCCCTTATTTTTATCATCCCTGCAGAATAAAGCGTTCGGAAACGTATGTAATTCCAATATTTAATTTACAGATTTTTTTGATAACTTACAATGTTCAACATTTTTTATGGTAGCCTTTCTAACCTGGTTGATCGGAATATAATTAATTCATCCCTCCCATTCAAGGGTTTACTCGGATAATACCTCCTAAATAAGGCGTTTACCTATCGGGTTCTTTAAAGAGCAGAATGCGTTAAAGATGAAAAAACACTTGTAATCTGAAAAGAGCTGTTTTATATTGAGTAAGAAAAACAGATAACAAATTGTAATCTCCTCAAAATCAAAGATATGAAGAGTAAAACCAGGTTCTTCCGAATAATGAGTACTTTTTTAACCGCTGAGAAAACGCCAAGAAA
>CAZSOP010000528.1:0-2868 GCA_964608385.1 uncultured Cytophagia bacterium | reverse complement strand
CACCTTTACAGACGTTCCCGCCACTAAAGAACACAGAGAAACAGCTGTGGCAGCGGGCGCTTTTACCCATTAAATACATATTTTTCAATTGCTTGCATGTATCAATATAAGTCTTGCAATCTATTAGAGAAATTCGTATGTTGACGCAGTTTATACTTATATTTTTTCCTCAAAGCACAATGGGAAATCCGAGCCTATAAAAATGGCGGGATTTATTCATCTGCCATCGATAATTTATTTAATTTATGAGGTTATAAGATGCTCGTATTTGAAAAGACCATTATTAAAAAATTTTGGCCGGCGGATGATAAAGGCGAGGAAGACGAAATTGTTCGTCAAATCGTCGTACAAACCGAAGCCAGAGTGGATAACAGTCTGCAGATAAGCGAGTTGTACAATAATATGGTAAGAGGATTGGTTCGTGTCGTCTTCCTGGATAACGTTTCGGGCGATTCTATCAACCTGCCGGCGGTCACCATCAAACCGTTTACTATCAAACAAAAAAAGGTGAAAATTGGAAAAGGAGATCAAACCGACTATGTTAAAGAAGAATATGCGGCCATAACGATGGTCTGTCGGATGCAAGACGATTCCGGCAAAATGCTGGCCGACCTTTATCCCTTTTTCAATTTTGAATTACAAATGCAAGTTGAAGAGTTTCGCCTCAGTATGGGTGATTCTCAGTCCGAAGACGAAATATCGCTTTAACCGCTTACGACCTAAAAAACCATTAATCGTTGTCAGAATTGAGGAAAAAATTCATGCAAAAACAACGCTCACCCTGGTTTTGGGTTCCGTCTCTCTATTTTGCTGAAGGCATACCTTATGTTGTCGTCATGACCATTTCGGTCATTATGTATAAACGGTTGGGTATATCAAATGCAGATATTGCCCTTTACACAAGCTGGTTATACCTTCCCTGGGTCATCAAACCGCTTTGGAGCCCAATAGTTGATATTTTTAAAACCAAGCGTTTGTGGATTATCATCATGCAACTGCTCATCGGCGCATCGCTTGCCAGCATTGCCCTGACCATCCCCGTAGATAACTTTTTTAAAATAACCCTCGCTATCTTCTGGCTTTTGGCCTTTAGTTCAGCAACACATGATATTGCTGCAGATGGTTTTTATATGCTTGGGCTCTCACAACATCAGCAAGCCTGGTTTGTCGGTGTCAGAAGTACCTTCTATCGTCTTGCGATGCTGACCGGACAGGGACTGTTGGTCATTCTGGCCGGCTATATTGAAAGCCACAGCGGCTTGCAAAGTGTAGAGGTAACCGTCCAGGCCGTTCAACAGGGCACAAGCGTACAAAAAATGACACCTGCGGAGATCAAACCGGACAGTACCCTCATGGCAAAAAGCCGGGATGAAATGAGAATCATATGCGCCCCCCAAACTATCAAAATACCTTATCATGATGTCTCTTCGCATCAAGCCGATAGCTTGTTACAGTTCGCAAAGGAATGGAATCGCAGGCAGGGGCAGCCCCGAGAACGGCAGCTGCAGCAGCAACAAGCAAAAGTGACACCCACCTGGTGGGACCGCTATGTGGTTCAAAAACTGGAAAGCACTCTCCAAGCCATTTTTAAAACCAGAGAAAAAACGAAACCCACATCAGAGTACAGGGGCAATCTGGGCATGACGCTTTTCTATCTGTCGCAACCTCCGGATTCCGGTAAAAAGGTGATGATCAACTTTGGCCGGGAAAAAGGGGATAAAAGCATTATGCTAATTGAGGGGATGCGCCTTGTTTTTGATCACAATAACTGGAATAAACCGGTCATTGCGGTGTTTCAACTCGACCCAAAACTGGACATGAAAAGTTCTGCGACCTTCCAAGCCCGGGCCGGTAATATTCCTTTATCCTGGATTATCACCTTTGCCTTTTTGGCTGCGCTTTTTCTCGTCTTTTTTATTTACCATCGTTTCATGTTGCCGAAAACAGACAAAGACACACCGCGGCAGGTCATCAGCGCCAAACATTTTTTCAGAGAATTTGGCAACACCTTTGCACTCTTTTTTAAAAAAGATAAAATCGGTATCTCCATTGCCTTTTTATTACTGTTCCGCCTCGGAGAATCACAGCTGGTCAAGCTTGCTTCACCTTTTCTGCTGGACAGTCAGGAAGCGGGCGGGCTGGGGCTCACCACAGGTCAGGTGGGATTTGTCTACGGCACCATCGGCCTGCTCATGCTATCGATAGGAGGTATTTTAGGTGGATTTGTCGCTGCCAGACACGGCTTAAAAAAATGGATCTGGTGGATGGCAATTGCAATTAACTTGCCGGATGTGGTATATATTTATCTTTCCAATGTTCAGCCGGATAACTTTTTACTCATCAATATAGGTGTGGGCATTGAACAATTTGGCTACGGGTTTGGCTTTACAGCTTATATGCTCTATATGATCTATGTTTCCGAAGGAGAGTATAAGACAGCTCACTTTGCCATTACCACAGGCTTTATGGCTCTGGGAATGATGTTACCGGGTATGATCAGTGGCTGGATTCAGGAGGTGATCGGTTATCCAAATTTCTTTTTATGGGTTCTCATTTCCACCATTCCCGGCTTTGTTATTCTAAAGTTCTTACCGCTTGCTCCGGAATTTGGGAAAAAAGAGTCTTCGGATTAAAATAGATACCGAATGACGCTATGCTTTCGTTACACAGGATTAACAAAGTAAACAATTATTTGATTTGACTGGTAACACATGACTCTTAAATTGAGTCTAAAAAGATTAATCCCGTGCGTGTATTCGTTGTTTTGGAGCGGTACTTTGTATTTTCGCGCTTCGGATGCCCTGTTTCTCAAATATTCAGGTTATAATGGCTTTATCAATGCGGATAAAACTGTTTATGAGTTTGTCA
>CAZSOP010000527.1:0-2883 GCA_964608385.1 uncultured Cytophagia bacterium | reverse complement strand
CCTCCCAATAAATCTGGTTAAATATGTTAAAATGATTTATCCATAACGGATATTGATATAAGGAACCTGCCTCAGCGAAGAAGCAATGTAAAAATATTTTTGTCGAGCAACAGCTGAATTCCTGTGATCAAAACGAGAATCAAAATAATCCTGGTAAAAGCCGCTTGCGAAATCCGTTTGTTCAGCCAGGCGCCTGTAAGCGTACCGAGAGGAATAAAGGGAATAAACCAAATCCCGGCTTTCAAAGTCTCTATCGTGATCAGCTGAATAGAAATATAGGGAATCACCTTAAAAAGATTGACAAGAGCAAAAAAAAGAACCATTGTCGAAACAAAAACACGCTTGGACAATTTCTGTGGAAGCAGATACATGGCGATAATAGCGCCGGCAGAATGAGCGGCTGTGGAAACAAATCCGGCGGCAACACCGACCAATCCACCTACCCATCCCCGGGGCTTGACTTGCTTATCCTCAACGCTTTGAGTCAGCCTGAACAGATGAACCATAACAAAGATTAAAACCACCACTCCGATAAACTTTTTTAAATAAAAATTTGAAACAGAGTGCATAAAAAAAGAACCAGCCAAAATTCCGACGACCGATGCCGGAATCAAACGTTTAAGATTAGCGATATCCCAATGTCCGCGATGATGATAAAGCGTAAATACATCGGCAATAATAAGCAAAGGCAGTAAAAAACCCACGGCAAACTTGGCGGGATAAATCAAACTCAACAACGGGGTCGTCAACAATCCCACCCCGCCACCAAAACCGGCCTTGGAGATACCGATTAAAAATACGGCAAAAAAAGTAATGGTCAAATTTATCGCTACAGGAAATTCAGTCGTCATACTTTGCCATGAATTAAAGCGTTTCGATAAAATGCATAATAAGCCGGATCAATGGCCAAATAAATAATAGAATTAAAATAACAGCAATTGTCCGAAAACCGGATTTATGACGGGGAAATTCATAGCCGCAAATCGGACAAACTTTTAATGCTGCATCTATGTCAACCGCACAAGAGGGGCATTCTCTTTTTTGCACTTAAAATACCTTTATAACCGTTATATGGATGACACTGCGGTCTCCGGCGGATTATTAAAAACCCGTGCCGGATAAATGCATTAACCTGCGTGCTCTCGGCTGAAGGTAAACGCCTCAGATATACCGGTATCGTATCACGAATGGCAATACGATACCCGTGATTATTGTATATAAATTGCCGCACAATATCAAGGATAAAGATTTCAATGGAGGAAGAAAGGTTGACAAAAGAAAAATTGTTTCCTATATTAAAGCTACAACAGGAAGGGATAAATTGTTTAATAACTTACGGTTAAAGCCTGGATAGCTTTGATTGTTTAATTGACGACAATAAATTGCTTTACAAACTGGAGTTAAAAAATGCGAGACAATAGATTCAAAAACCTGGCTGATGTCATTATTAACCACTCTACCGAAATAAAAGCAAGAGAAAAAATTCTCATCGAAGCGATTGACGCTCCCTATGAAATGGTTATTGAATTGATCAGAACGGCCAAAGCAAAGGATGCATTGCCTTATGTAAGCATTAAACAGAACACGATCTTGCGCGAACTTTATAATGTCGGCAGTGAACCGCTTATGAAAGATATCGGCACCTGGGAAGCCGAACGCATGCAATCCATGGATGCTTATGTTGCCTTGCGCGGAAGTTTTAATGCAACGGAATTATCCGATGTGAAGGCAGAAAATTTAGCGTTATATCAAAAATATTGGTGGGAACCGGTCCACATTAAACTACGCGTGCCCAAAACCAAATGGGTGGTGTTGCGCTGGCCCCATCCTTCAATGGCTCAACAGGCACAGATGAGTACAGAAGCATTCGAGGATTTTTATTTCAATGTCTGTACTCTGGATTATGGCAAAATGTCCCGAGCGATGGATGCATTGAAAAGACGCCTCGAAGAGAGCGACATTATCACCATTAAAGGACCGGGAACGGATTTGCAGTTCTCAGTTAAAGGCATGGCCGCCGTCAAGTGTGGCGGCAGACATAATCTACCGGATGGTGAGGTCTACACAGCACCGGTTAAAAAATCTGTTCAGGGTACACTGTGCTATACGGCAAAAACCATTTATCAGGGCGTTGTTCACGACAATATCTCTCTTACCTTTGAGCAGGGCAGAATCGTCGATGCAAGATCGAGCCGTACCGATGTTTTGAATCAGGTTCTTGACACGGATGAAGGCGCCCGATATATCGGAGAATTTGCACTCGGCCTGAATCCCATGATAAAAAATCCCATGCTGGATATCCTCTTTGACGAAAAAATCGCCGGCTCTTTTCATTTTACGCCGGGAAGTGCTTATGAAGAAGCTGATAACGGCAACGAGTCCAAAGTACACTGGGATATGGTTTGCATTCAGACACCTGAATATGGAGGCGGAGAACTATATTTTGACGGCAAACTCGTGCGAAAAAATGGACTTTTTATCACAAAAGATCTGGAACCTTTAAATCCGGAGAATCTGACATCTGCCAAAACAGACCAAACTCAATAAGGAGAATCCATTGTCCATGAATTCTGATCTCCAGACAGTGCTCGATCATATTAAAGCTGAATCCTATCAGCAAGCTATTACCGATCTGGACGTTCTGCTGCAAAAAAATCCCAACGATATTCAAGCTTTGAAAACCAAAGCCCGCTGTTTTCTTGCTCTGGATAAAAAACAAAAAGCGATTCAAACCTATGATAGCCTCTTAATGTTGCAAAAAGACGAGTCTCTGCAATACGAGAGTACCCTGGTAAAAGGCCATAATCCCGGTTTTCCTCCTTTTGAAAAACTGAAAAATGGTAATGCGTTATTCCTTTATGCGCTTTACACCTATATGCAGGG
>CAZSOP010000526.1:0-2887 GCA_964608385.1 uncultured Cytophagia bacterium | reverse complement strand
TCCAATTTAACCTCCCCATAAAATTTTGACTTTAAGCGGCCGTTGCGAAAAATATAAAAAGAGGGCGTGGCCGGGCTGCCAAAATGGGTTTTGATCGTTTTCATACTAACCGTACCCCATATGACGCCGGGGCTTTTGTTCAGATATTTCCATTTAGAAAATTCAATGTTTTTTTCGGGCGTTAATAAATACAGTTTCGCTTGAGCGAAATTTTCGAGGTTGTCATTCAATAAATCCAGCTGATAAATACAATGCTCACAACCGGTGGTAAAAAACATGACGATTTCAAAATCCCGGCTCTGAAACACTCTCGTTTCATCGCGGTAATCCCGGAATTCAAATTGAGGCGCCCCGGCACCAATGGGCAGAACCGGCGGCGTCAGGGCCATGACCAGCAGTTTTCCCATCGTTAGGCCGATGATCAACGCAAAAACGATAGAGATTATTCTTTTCATTCGCATAACCTACCCCTTGTGTTTCGTATTATAGATTAGAAACGCTGCCGTCACCAGATTTTTCACAATCGTCAATGCCGGATGACTGACGATGCGGGTGCCAAAACAGGCACAGTTTTCAAAACCGGCAACCATCAGATAACCGCTAAAAATTGAAAAAATCATCAAAAGGACAATCAAGAACGTGTAGAGATATCGTCGGAGAACCGGAACCCAGAGCAGCCATATCGCGATGATCAATTCGATTAAAATCAGACCGAACAACAACCTGTCTATTATTGATACGGATAAAAAACAGATTTCCCTAATCAATAATGCCGTATTTTCAAAATCAAAGGTCTTGGTCAACGCAGAGATAATAAACACAGACGCAATAACGGTTTCAATATAGTTTTTTCTCATCGCCGGCTCTCCTGTCGCCAGACATTCAACTGTTGACTTTTTCCAGATATAAAACCAGTACAAAACGAAAACACAGAATCAGAGTCCAGATAAAAAAGACCATCAGCGCTGCATCGCTCTTTTTCAGCCGGGCCGCTTTGGATAACAAGATAGCAATAATGCAGCACCAGGAAATTTCGAACAGATTAAAACCGGACAAAAATCCCAGCACCGGTTTGGGATATGTCGAGGAATCCAGCATGTTGGTCAGGGCCAGCGGCACCTGTGATAAAACCCCGGCATCGATCTGTTCGCCGGGAACCATGGCAAGCCATGCGGTTTTAATTAATATCATCAGCATCAGCGGTATAAAGGCTATGGTGGCAATGCGAAACAATCTCGAAAACGGCACATCGATAAACCGGAAAACCAGCGGTAACTGGATCAGAAGGGCGATGAATAGGATTCGCACCAATGTGATCAAAGGCACGAGCAGATAATTCCATACGGAAAATTTTTTAACCATGCCGTAAAACAGGTCGATTCGGTGGGCTTGTAGCTGATCCGAGAGCAGATTGTAATAAACCTGCCGGGTCATGATGTGATTCTGGCTGAACCAGGTATCCAGCAAGAGTGCCGTAAGGATAATCATTAAGAGGGTTATCGTTCTGATTTCACCTGTTCTGCGCAGCGCAAGGACAGTTGACATTCCGGCTCTCCTTTTTTGCTATTCATCGAGTCATTGCAATGGGTTTGACCTTCTTTGCTCAGTGCATAAAAGAAACTCGATTTATCCATCAACAGACGATCCGGCTCGCCCTGTTCGGCAATGGTTCGATTGTTGAGGAGATAGACATAATCGGTTTTGCATAGCGCGGCAACATCATGTGTGACCAAAAGGACGATATGATCGCGGGCATAGCGGGCAACGCTTTGGAACAACAGGGTTTCGGTTTGAATGTCTATGGCTGAAAAACCCTCATCGATTATAAGAATATCCGGTTCTTCGATCATGGCACGCAGCAATCCCAGCATTTGCAGTTCACCCCCGGAGAGGCGCCGCCCCTCCTCGCCCAGGAGTGTATAATATCCGTGATCAAAACGTTCGAGAAAGCTCAAGCCGCTTTTCTCGATTGTTTTTTGCAGCTCCTCTTTACCGACAGCGGGGCGCCCCATAAGGATATTATCGGCCAGACTGGCGTTGAAAACGTGTATGGTTTGAGGAACCACACCGATATGGCTGCGGCAGTCGTGAAGATCATAGCGATCAATCGGGTTATCGTCTATCAAAATGCGCCCTTTACCGGGCTCGTATTTTCTCTGAATCAGATGCACCAGGGTACTTTTACCGCTGCCGCTCGGCCCCCATAATCCGGTGAGTCTGCCTTTTTTCAGGGTCAGGTTTATATTTCGCAAGAGTTCCGCTGATTTGCCATAGCTGAAACCCAGATTTGCAATGTGCAGACTGCTGTTGATTTTAAATTTTTCTTTCCCCGGATTTTTTTCGCGTTCAACCAGCAACAGGTCCATCAGCCGCATGGCCGCGACACGGGCGCCCTGTAAACCCAGGTGAGCGCCGACCAGATTGCCGACCGACGGAATGATGTTGTTCAACAGTGCCCAGGCCGCCATCAGTTCACCCAGCTGCAGCTCTGCTGCGATGACGCGAATCGAACCGGTGGTCAAAAAGAACACCGATAACACCGAGCTGCTGCCCAGAGCAAATACCGATACCCCGGCCTGGGTAAATCCCAGTTTTTCTATGGCGGACTGAAAATGACCGAAGACGCTTTGGTTGAGCTTGATAAACGCACCGGCGGACCGAAATCCGATAATATCATCAACGCCGCGAATGCTGTCGATATAGGTCGATTCCACCAGGGCGTGGTTTTTCATCACTTCATTCTGCTGTTGCCGGATTTGCCTGGTCCTGACGAATAACAGCAGGGCGTACACCGGAATTAGAATCAGGGCAATCAGAGCCAGCAGGGGAGCAAAGCAAAACATAAAGAAAAGCGATCCGATGATCACCAGCCCATCGATAATAGCGG
>CAZSOP010000525.1:0-2890 GCA_964608385.1 uncultured Cytophagia bacterium | reverse complement strand
TCACGTAACTGGAGTTCAGACGTGTGCTCTTCCGATCTCAGACGTTGGCACCAGACTTGGCCTCGCTGAACAAAATCGCCGTTGGAACAGATACGGTACACGCAGCTCTCCTTCAGCGCGCCATAGAGATGTTTGGCCCGATAATATCCTGTGGTTATGGCATGGCTGAAGTCTTGCCGCCCCTGACGTTGCTCGGACCGGACAACTATAGAGGACTTTGCAAGAATGATCCTGCTTGGCGTTCTGTGGGTAAACCTTATCCGCATGTCCGTATATCCATACTCGACGAGCAAGGGAAAAAACTGCCCAATGGAAAAACCGGCACTATTTGCCTTTATTCTCCATCACGCGCTCAGGGATATAGTCATGCGACCGAAAAAGATCGTTGCCGATTCCAAAAAGATGGCGCTTTTATTTCAGAAGATTTCGGTTATCTGGATAATCGGGGATACCTCTATGTCAAAGGCCGGGCGAATCAAAAATTCGAAACTTGTGCCGGACAACGATTTGCCAGAGACATTGAAGAATTGTGCCTGCAAAATAGCCGGGTCGCCTATGCCTGTGCCGTAAAACACAAGGAAACGATCTATATCCTTGTTGTTTCTTTTAATCGCGATATTTCAGCAGTGAAAGATAGGCTTTTGACAGCGCTGAACAATGCGATCCCAAATACCGATTTTAAAATCAAAATAGTCGAAGAAATGCCGCAGACTGCAGCGGGCAAAGCAGACCGTCAGGCTGTGCTTGAACGCTTTGATAAAGCCGGGAAATAATACCTATGGCAAGGATAACCATCTGTAATATGATCGCAACCCGAAGACGATCAACAAGTGATCTTTTTCTCGAAAATGGAATTTGGATCCTGAAAAGTCACCTGCAAGCCGGAGGACACACGGTAGAGCCTTTGGATCTGGCTACAAACTCGTTTTATAAAAAAATCAGTCCTGCCTTGATCTCCCGCCTTGTCAGGTCAACTTTGGAAACTATTTTTCGCAACAAAAACGCCAATCGATACCCGGGCATCACCAACGTTCTGTTTGTCCTCGCCATGGGATTACAAAAATTAAACACCGCTATGCGGGAACATCTCATGCGAAAACAGCTGCGTCTGATAGCGGCTCGAATAGCCAATAGTAACGACAAGATTTTTGGTATCAAAGTTTGGTATGGCGAAGCATTCAGATGGGCGGATGAATTATCGTGTATGATCCAACAACGATCACCCTCAATCCTCATCATTGCCGGCGGTTATCACCCATCTCTTTATGAAGATGATTTTATGGACCATTCACATTTTGATCTGGCCGTGACCGGTGAAGGCGAACAACCTCTGCAACAAATCCTGGACCTCGTCGATGATCATGATAACGACTGGCAAAAAGAAAATGTTTTACAAGAAATCACGCAACGGGTTATCGATGGCAAATTGCAGAATACCATTGTCCGTGATGCAAGGCCCGGACATAGATATTTTCATAATCGGGTGCATCCGAGAATTCTGGAAAAGGCCATTCCCTATTTTGATTTCGACCAAAATGACAAGATGAGGGTTCATATCGTGGTGGATTCACTGGGATGTGCATGGGGAAAGTGCCATTTCTGTGTGCATTCGAAATTCTTTACGCAAATGGTGCCCAGAAATCCCGTCAACGTTGTGGATGAAATCCAAAGCATGACTGAACAGGGTATTGGATTGTTTCGATTTAGCGGCTCTGATACGTTTCCCGCCTTTGGCGTAAAAATCGCCGGAGAAATCTTGCGTCGCGGTCTGAACATTCGCTATACCATAGGTGCCCGGGCCATAAAAAATGCAAGGGAAGCAGAAATTTTTCAACGGCTAATCTCCCAATACAAACTCATGATCCAGAGTGGTCTGTTATCCGTCTTCATGGGCGGCGAGACGGGAAATGACTGGGTAAACGAACAGGTCATGAATAAGGGAATCACCGCCGATGATATTCGCTGGACGATTCGGGCGATGCGTGAAGCAGAAAAACAGGCGGGGAAAAAAATTTATATCAGCCTGGCCTTTATCTATCCCACCCCGACTCTGGGACATGTGATGCTGGAAAAGATATTTAAAGACAACCTCGATCTGGTTCGAGAGACAAAGCCCGATTCCGTCATGGTGACCCCACCCGGTCCGTTCAAACAAAGTACCTGGTATAAAGAGCGCCGTAAATTCGGATTCGCGTTGAATGATACATTCGTACAGGATTTGATGAGATATGAATATGTGCTCTACAAGCCCGCTGATCTATGGCCCGACATCGGCATCACACTTGAAAATATGAATTTCAAAGCCATCATGAAAGAGTGCGGCCGGCTGCGAAAGGCCATCGAACAAGAGGGTATAGAAACAGATGTGAGCGACGAGCATTTTTTGATACAGGTCGCGTCGGGATATAGCGGCCAGGCCGACAAATTCAAGCGCCAGAGTATGCTGGATATTATTTCGGGGGATTATCGCTGGTCTGAAAAAATTGAGGATCAGCTTAACCAATTCTCGGAACAACTTGCAAAAAAAAGCTGTGACAACATTTGCATACAAGACAAAAATTCAAGACTGAACGACAACAAGTACAAGAGTTGACCCATTTCCCTCGTGTCTAATACCTCGTTTCAATATTTTATTTATGATCCCTTACAATCAATCCGCTCATCAACACCGGAAAAAAATCCCTCGCCGCTTGAATATCCCAGCGAAGTGATACTCGAGGCTTTTCCCCGTGTTTCATTAAAATGCTTTGATATCGTGGTACTGGAAATATGGCTGAGCAGACCCTGACCGGCAAATCGCAACCCCAACAATCCCAGAATAATGCTTTTGATCTGTTTTTTCGGCTCATCCGGTTAATGCGTACCCAAAACCGCCAAGCTCGCCAAGAAC
>CAZSOP010000524.1:0-2890 GCA_964608385.1 uncultured Cytophagia bacterium | reverse complement strand
CTCTGCGTTACTCTGTGGTGAGGGCTTTTTTCGAAAGCCTTTATTCACCGCAGAGGACCCGGAGGAACACAGAGAAAAAAACTAGTTTGCTATCAGCCGTTTTATTCCATCCTTGAGCAAAATGACATTAAAATTAATCAATAAACCAATTTGTTTTTTACCGAGTTTCAAATAATTCAAAAGCTGTGCCTGGTCCTTGACTGAAAATCTATTGTTTTTGCAATCAGGAAAATATATAGACTTTTTATTTCATCGACTCAGGCTTTGTTGCTGCTTTGAAAAACACGCATTTTATCGATCACCACTTTTTTTACCGCTTCTCTTGCCTTGAAGAGCAATGTCGGATAATCGTACGGTGACTCTTTTTCATTGCAAAGTGATTTGACCGTCGTTGCTGCGGCTGCACTCATTTCCGTATAGATATTGATCTTGCTGATGCCCAGCGATATCGCTTTTTGGAAATCCGAATTTGAAATGCCGGACCCTCCATGCAGCACCAGGGGAACGGACACTTTAGCGTTTATCTTTTTCAGGCGCTCAAAATCGAGTTCGGGGTTGCCTTTGTAAAATCCATGCGCATTGCCGATGGCAACAGCCAGGGCATGAACCCCGGTATGGGTTACAAAGTCTGACGCTTTTTCCGGATTGGTGAACAAAAGATCGCGGTTTTCCGCGTTAATTTCAGCGCCTTTGTCGTTCAGGGTCCCCAATTCCGCTTCTACGGTGACGCCGCAGGCTTTTGCCAGTTCGACGATTTCGCCTGTTTGAGCCAGATTTTCCGCATACGGCAGCCTGGAGCCGTCGAACATTACCGAGGGGAATCCCGCCTGAATGCCCTTTAAAATAATATCTTTGCTGATACCGTGATCAAGATTCAAGCCGATGGGCACGGTTGTCTTAACAATCTGATCTTTAACATAGTCCAGATAGGGGCGCAGATCGGCGAGATAAAAGTGTATCGGGTTAATTTGCAACAGGGCCGGGGCGTTTTCTTCTTCTGCCGCTGATAATATAGCGGGAAGAAATTCCAGGGCGAAAATATTAAATGCGCCCACGGCATATTTTCTATTGTGAGCGTCTTTGAGCAGGGTGTCATATCTTTCCAAAGGCATTTGCATCTCCTTGTCGGCATGAATTCATTATTGATTTTTCTTTCTGTTCCCTCTCTTTTTTCCTCTGTGGTGAGGTTTTTGTTGGTCTGTTTTGATGTTTTAGCTTAAAAAATGCCACATGTTCAGCTTGTAATATGGTGGTTTTAATTATTTTGGACAGCAGTGGTTTTTCATTGATTATATCGGTAGCGTTTTTAGCGGTTGCCGCGGCCACGTTTTGAGTTGTTTGCGCCTGACCAGGGAATCGATTTTTAAACCGATCATCTTGTAGAGCAGTTTGGCCACCGCAAAGGGCGATACCCAGTCGTCCGGGTGATAGGCGAGCTCGACGATATCGAATCCAACCACGTTTTTTGTTGCAAAAATATCCTGCAAAAGCCCGAGTGCTTCATACCAGGTCAGACCGCCGGGCTCCGGCGTGCCGGTGTGTTGTATCAGGCCGGTGTCAAAGACATCGACATCGATGCTGAGAAAGAGCTTGTCCGGCAGGCGCTCGAGGGCGGCAGTGATATTGAACTGGTTCTTTCGCAATTCATGCATGGTCTGTAGCGACAGGTTTTCTCTTTTAATCAATTCGGCTTCTTCCATACACATGCTGCGAATACCGAGTTGCAGGGTGTGTTCGGTCTGTTCTCTGATCCGGGCCATGACCGATGCATGACTAAGGGGATCGTTCTCATATTGATCTCTCAGGTCGGCATGGGCATCGAGCTGGACAACCCCGACGGGGTTGTGAAACCGGCGCAGCGCCCTGACAAATCCCGAACTGATCGAATGATCTCCGCCCAGGACGATGGGATATTTACCCTGTTCGAGTATTGTTTTACAACGCTTGTAAATATGGTCGGCCATTTCTTTGGTTTTTGCCGGAATGGTTGGGGTTTCGAGCGTACAAATTCCGGCGCGAAAAGGCTCGGCATCAAGCATTTCATCATATAATTCTACCTGGCTGGACGCCTGGAGAACCGCCTGCGGCGCCTTTGCCGTACCGCCGTGAAAAGAGATACCGCCTTCGAACGGATAGGGCAGAATAAAGAATCCGGCGTTGGCCGGATCGCAATAGAGCTCATCCGGTTGCAGAAATTGCAATTTATTTTTATTCACTTGTATTCCCGATACTTTTTTTTGCGAGTTGGTGAAATTGTTCGGACAAGTCCGGAAGCATATCGGTCAGGCGTTTTGCGGGCGTTTTTTCATTTTCATTCAAGACATAGGCCGTTAAAAGAGGCAGAATCAGGCTATATTCGGCCCACACTTGGACCAATTTATCCTTATCTGCAGATTTGTACTTGCCCCAGGTGACGGATTCGCTGAAGGTACAGCCGGAGAGACTGCCTTCCCGTTCCGCGGCAGTGCTGATCTGCAGACCCCGGTCGGCGCCTTTGAATTCGATGTTGAGAATTTGATGGATCGTGGGTCCTGTTTGCTGAATAAAGTTTTTCGGCCCGCCGCCGCCGAGTTCGACGAATCCGCTGGCATGGGAATTGTAAGTGATGGCTGCAGAGTCCATGATATCCTTTTGCGCCGAGAGAAGCAGCGGAAACCCTTCGCTGTCGGTGCGAGCCAGGTTCATGCTGATAGAGTGGTTGGCCAGTGAGTCCCAGAACAGGGGGATACCCAGGCGGGCGGCAACAGCGACAAAGCTTTTCTCTGCACCGGGTGCATTTTCCTGCGTCCACAGACCGAGCTGATAATTGAACTCCCAGCTGGCCAGCTTTTTACCCTGCATCGCATCATAGCGCTCTTTGACAAAGTTGCGGATGATCTGATCCTGGGCT
>CAZSOP010000523.1:0-2899 GCA_964608385.1 uncultured Cytophagia bacterium | reverse complement strand
ACGTTGACCGAGGCAATAGAGGAAAAACTGATTTCTGAACTTTCCAACGCGGCGGAAAAACTTTATATCGATGAGAAAGGGATTGTGGCGTTGGACTGGATGAACGGCCGTCGCACGCCTGATGCCAACCAGAATCTCAGGGGTGCTATTACAGGTCTGAATTTGGGTTCCGATGCGCCACGAATATTCCGGGCTCTGGTAGAGGCTTCTGCTTTTGGTGCAAGAAAAATCGTCGATCGGTTCATTGAGGAGGGCGTGGAAATTCGTGGTGTTATTGCTATTGGCGGTATTCCGAAAAAATCACCCTTCGTCATGCAGGTCAGCGCGGATGTGCTCGATATGCCGATCAAGGTTGCAGCTGCCGATCAGGCTGTGGCTCTGGGTGCGGCTATGGCC
The DNA here is from genome assembly GCA_964608385.1 of uncultured Cytophagia bacterium. Taxonomy (GTDB): domain Bacteria; phylum Zhuqueibacterota; class Zhuqueibacteria; order Residuimicrobiales; family Oceaniaggregativiventaceae; genus Oceaniaggregativivens_A. Next base: position 2,503 of record CAZSOP010000523.1, on the reverse strand, counting down.
GCTGCTACTGCTGCCGGACTTTATCCATCCATTGAAAAGGCTCAGGAGAGCATGGGTAGCGGATTTGAAACCGTTTATGAACCGATTGCGGAAAATGCAACAAAATATAAAATTCTCTATGAAAAATACAACAAGCTGGCGGATTTTGTCGAGAATGAATTTACGTTTTAATCCTCATGCATGTTGATTACAATAGATCAGACAAAAAGATGAGCATAAATAAGGAGAAAAAATATATGAAAAATGTACCCGAGATAAAGATCGGTATCGCAGCGGTTAGCCGGGACTGTTTCCCTATCGATCTTTCGAAAAGACGTCACAAACAAGTTCTTGAATCGTGTAAAAAAAGTGAACTTCCTGTTGTTCAGATCACAAAGATTGTGGAAAGCGATACAGATGTTACCGGCGTGATCAGGGAAGTGACAGACAAGGGTGTTAATGCACTGGTGGTTTATTTGGGCAATTTCGGGCCGGAAGGAGCGGAGACGCTGCTGGCACAGAAATTTGACGGTCCTGTCATGTTTGTGGGGGCAGCAGAGGAGAGTCAGGAAAACCTGTTCGGCGATCGCGGCGATGCTTATTGTGGTATGCTCAATGCCTCCTACAACATTGGTTTACGCGGCCTTAATCCCTATATCCCGGAATATCCCATCGGACTGCCGGATGAGATCGCAGAGATGGTAGCGGATTTTTTGAAAGTGGCCAGAGTAATCGTCGGTTTGAAACACCTGAAAATCTTTTCCTTTGGACCCCGACCCCATGATTTTCTCGCCTGCAATGCCCCGATCAAGCCCTTGTATGATCTCGGTATCGAGGTGATGGAAAACAGCGAGTTGGATCTCTATGATCTGGTCGTCAATGCCAAGAAAGATCCGATGGTCCCCGAGATTTCGAAACAAATGCAGGAAGAGTTGGGTGACGGTAATAGCTACCCTGATCTGGTCGAAAAATTGGCTCAATTCGAGGTAGCATTGCGTCGCTTTATGGACGACAATCTCGGCGCCAGCAAATACGGCATTTTTGCCAACAAGTGCTGGCCGGCGTTTGAAAAGTATTTCGGCCATGTGCCTTGTTATATCAATTCACGACTGGCAGCGGATGGTATCCCGGTGGCCTGTGAGGTGGATATTTATGGTGCCCTCAGCGAATACATGACTGCATGTGCAACCGTTACAACCCCCACTATTTTGGATATCAATAATACCGTGCCGGCAGATATGGTTAAGAAACATCAGGATAAAATCAAACCCTACAAGCACAGCGATCTCTTTATGGGATTCCATTGCGGCAACACCAATGCTGCCTGCCTGGTAAATCCCAAAATGAATTATCAGCTCATCATGCACCGCACTATGGAACCGGAGAGCGAACCCGATATTACCCGCGGGACTCTTGAAGGTCAGATCAAAAACGGTCCGGTAACCATCTTTCGCTTCCAGTCCACAGCCGATACACAGCTGCGCTCCTATGTGGCACAGGGGGAGGTGCTCGATATCGATCCGCGCTCGTTCGGCAGCATTGGCGTTTTTGCCATTGAGGAAATGGCGCGGTTTTATAGGCATGTACTGATCCAGAAACGCTATCCGCATCATACTGCGGCGGTGCTGGCTCATGCCGGCAAGCCGTTGTTTGCTGCCGCTAAAATGCTGGGTGTAGAAGATGTCGCCTTTAATTTGCCAAAGGGTCACTATTACAACAGTGAAAATCCGTTTTGAAAACCAAAACGGGGCGCAAGCATAAAAAAAGCGGCCATGACCGGGACCGTCCTGATCATCATGGCCGCAACCATTGTCCATACCCATGCGTTGCAGAGATGAATGAACGCATTATTTTTATGCTGCTCCTTGCAACTCTCGGGTATCCGATAAATAACCGCCTTGTAAATCCATCAATGAATTTTTCAGGCGATTCAACAGCTCTCTATAGTGATGTATGCTGATCGGTTATTGACCGATCATTTTTGCCAATTCGTTGATTTGATCTTTGAGCGTCGTGATCTCCTTTTGCTGTTCCTGAACGACGCGTGTCAATACCGCTGTTATATCCATGCTGCTCAGACCGCGCCGGGTAGGTGTTGCCACGAGCTCCGGCACATCTTCAGCGATAAATCCCACATGTAGATCATTGAGATCGTTTTTGTATTTAAAGGTTACCGGTGCTAAATTTGTAAGCGTGGAAAATGCCGATTCAGCTTCCAGTGGCACGATTTCGGTTTTATACTCGCGACTTGACAGATCATGCCAGGTATTGCCATCGCAGTATGCCCGCCCATCGACATCAATCCAGGCACCGGCGCGAGGGTTGATCGCCGATCCCATGCCGATCTGTTTCTGAAAATAGGATTTGGCACCCCAGGCATAAAGGGCAAACATATTGTTAAAATTGCTTTCATTACCGAGAACCGAAGCATGTACGGCGTGAAACTCATCCGCCTGGTTATAGACAGTTGCTGCATCTACAATAATACCGGATGCGCCCAGTTCCCAGCGATAATCGCCCTCCA
>CAZSOP010000522.1:0-2911 GCA_964608385.1 uncultured Cytophagia bacterium | reverse complement strand
ATTCTATGAATCAAATATTTGCTTGTCTTTGTTTTGATGCGGTTTTTGGCGGAGGATGTCGATACGCTTGGACTGTTTTTTGCCTTTAGGGTTCATCTCGGTTTATGAATACTTTTCTTCCCTGAATTGAAATTTTTCCATCGGCAAAGAGCTGGATGGATTTTGGTAAAATTTTGTGTTCGATTTCCAGAACCCGGGATGCCAATGTTTCGACCGTATCATCATCCAATACCGGCACGCATTCCTGAATAACCGGTCCTCCGGTATCGTATTCTTCATCCACAATATGAACGGTGGCACCGGATACTTTGCAGCCGTAATCGAGAACGGCCTGATGCACGTGTTTGCCATAAAGCCCCTTACCGCCAAAAGAGGGCAAAAGTGCCGGGTGGATATTGATAATTTTGTTTTTATACATCTGAACAACAGCAGTGGGTATTATTTTCAGATAGCCGGCGAGAACGACAAGCTCGACCTGATGATCCTTTAGCAAATTGAGAAGCTCTTCGGTATAGGTTGCCATGTCGTCATACTGATTGGGCGATATATGTATGGCCGCTATATTATTTTCACGTGCGAACATCAAACCACCGGCTGTGGATTTGTTGCTGATCACCAGGGCGATTTTCGCGTTCAGGTGTCCATTTTGAATTTCGTTATAGATGGACACGAGATTTGAGCCTGTACCGGAAACTAAAACAGCAACGGAAAGCGGCGATTTTTTAGTCATCACGAACTCCAGCTTGTAACATTTTCAAGTATCCGTGTTCTGTGTTCAATTCGACGGGACAGCCGATAGGTAATGTGTGTTTGATAGCGCCGTGTCCGTAAGGAAAACCGGACAATATTGGAATGTCGAGATTGGCGGTATAGTCCCGGATCACTTCATAGAGATTCTGATCTCCTGCTGTTTGATCGGCGTTGATAAATTCACCCAAAACGAGTCCATTGATCTCGTTCAGGATGCCGGCGTTTTTGAGCTGACCAAAATGGCGGTCCAGACAGTAGGTTTCTTCATCTATATCCTCGAGAACGAGAATGGCGCCGCTGATATCGGGGAAATAGGGCGTTCCCATTGAAGCGGTTACCAGTGAAAAACATCCGCCGATGAGTTTACCGGAAGCAATACCCGAATTCAGAATCTGCGGCCGGAAAGGCCCCCAATTGGCGGGTAATGTATGTGGACCGGGTTTAGTGATCATATCCCAGAAAGATTGCTCCGTCAGGGCATCGATTCCGTTGCCGAATTCAACGGCCACCATAGGACCTGAAAATGTGATCAAATCTGTTTTTGCCAACATAGCCAATTGCAAACTGGTCACGTCGCTATATCCGACAAAAATTTTGCTCTGATTTTTCAGAGCCTCGTAATCGATTTTCCCCAGCAATCTCAGACTGCCATAACCGCCACGGCTGCAGATAATGGCCTTGATTGCCGGGTTGTTGAGCATTTCGTTCAAATCGCCCAGGCGGGAATCGTCTGTTCCTGCCAGATAACCACGATCGTCGAGCACATGTTTTCCTTCGACGATCGTGTATCCTTTTTCTTGTAAATAGGAAATTCCGTTAAAGTACGCCAGTTTTTTCTTGTCACGTAGCGGGCTTGCGGGAGAAAAGATTCCGATGGTATCTCCCGGAGCGAGTCTGGAGCTTTGCATATTTTATCTCATCAGTCTTTGTACTTCATAAATTGACATAGGTGTTGCCAGGCGATAATCTTCGAATCCGGTTGGATCATAAAATTCGAAATACCGATTGATACCGTAATAATGCCAGATTTCATAGGGATATCTGCTGTATTTGGGAAAGACATTGCGATCGACCTCATCCGGCGCTGAGAGCAGGATATATACCATGCCTCTGTCGGTTTGCCATCCTTCGCGGTTCATGACGGAAAAATGACGGTTGGCATATTCAACCCGGGCATAGTGAGCTTCCATGGCTTCGTTCTGTTCCGTACCCGGCGTGGGGTCATGTGCCTTCCAGAAGGCCTTTAATGCTTGTGATTTTTTAGCATCGGGTGTTTTTTCGAGTTTTTTCCATTCTTCGCGCGTTGCGATATAGCGCAGCTGTTCAATTGCGGTGTTGATATCCGTGATTATTTTGGGCATGCCGTCCCATCGCACAAAAAAGATTTTTTTGTTTTTATCTTTACCTTTATCTGTTTCTGCTTCGATTTCCAGGGTATATTTGTCCACCAGCAGACTGTCGGCAGGAATTTTAAGAATTTCGGCTGATCTTAATCCGTCAATGGTTTTGACATATTCGCCTTTAATGTTTTCTTTGGTTGAATGGCCGTACATCGAGTATTTAATATCGACCTCATTTTGGTTTTTGGGGTTATAGATTTCAAAATAGGCGAGTATTTCGCCGCGGAATCCTTTATCCTTGTCGCTGATAACCGGCATCGTATTCCGGCTGGTGATCGAATCCGGATTGTCTGAGGATAAAAAGATAACGTCACTCAGTGCCAGAATTTCTTTTGCAAAGTTTTTGATCTTGATTTCGCTGTCGTATTTGTTGCTACGGCCTGATTCAAGGTCTTCGATCATAATGGAGATATCATACTTACCCGGATCAAGCTCAAATGATTGCTCGGAATGGTGGTAATAAGCCCTTTTATTGGTTTGATCGTACTCTTTAACAAAAATTTCCTCTTTCCATATTCTGCCGTCGATCTGCTCGCCGTCGTCCAGAATAATCGCAGAGAGCTCATATTCTCCTTCAAATCCGTCTCCGACTTTGACAAACTGTATCTCGTCGAATTCGACACTTGTATAGATATGCAGCAGGGATTTGGAAAAATCGTTTTGCTTTGCCATCACGGCGGTGTCTATATGAAAGGGTAATTTGTTTGAATCATAGGATGTGCTCATTTCCGTTTGTGAGGCAAGTGAAAACGCCATTAACA
>CAZSOP010000521.1:2346-2911 GCA_964608385.1 uncultured Cytophagia bacterium | reverse complement strand
CTCAGCGCTCTTGGCGAGCTTGGCGGTTTTGGGTACGCATTAACCGGATGAGCCTTAAAAATAATCATATCTTAGGATTTTACAATGGTATGATCGCTGCTCTTGATACCATGGTGTGAAAATCGACCAGAGGAGGTTAAGCATGATTCCTTTTACCCGCGCCCTTATCGCCTGGATGATCTTTTGGGGTCAACCGGGCGAAAAACAAAATACAGAGTGGCAACAGTATTGGCAAACCTATGATCAAAAATTGCCCAGGATATACAGAGTGGTAAACAATAACGCTTTTCAAGCCGGTGAATCCCTGGAATATAAGGTCAAATTTGGATTCATTACAGCCGGAAGCGCTTCCTTTCAAATACCGGAAATCATAAATTATAAAAACAGACCCAGTTATCGAATCGTAGTAAAGATGGAAACAAATGGTACCTTCTCCACCGTATTCAAAGTAAGGGACCGGGTAACAACATATGTGGATGTCAACGGTTTGTTTCCATGGTACTTTGAACGGCGAATACATGAAGGCAGCTACCGCCGTCACGACCGTATCGACTTTGATCATTAT
>CAZSOP010000521.1:0-2336 GCA_964608385.1 uncultured Cytophagia bacterium | reverse complement strand
CATAAAAAAGCCTTTACGGCAAAAGATACCCTGGATATCGATCCCTACACCCAGGATACCATATCGATTATATACTATACCCGCGTTCTGCCGTTGAGCGTGGGGGACAAAATCGATATCGCAAACTATTCACCCAACAAGATGTATCACCTCCGCCTGGAGATAGACCGCAGGGAAAAGATTAAAGTTCCTGCAGGCACCTTTGACTGCTATCATATCAAACCGGGCATTCAACCCGGCTATGATGAAGAAGCCAGGGGGCAAATGGAACTATGGGTAACTGCTGATGAGCGCAAAATTCCGGTACAGGTTAAAACGGATTTACCGTTCGGTTCGCTGACGATGAAACTGAAAAATCATAAAGGTCTTGCAAGTCATCAGCTGGTATCCAAACCATAAAATCAATGCCTGCTTGACAAAACTTACTCTTTAAAAAGAGACCGATTTTATCCCCTAAAACCGGTCTCAGTGCCTCGTGTAGACAAAATCCTACCTTTTATACGATAACCGTTTGTATGCAAAAATTAGGGTTGATCCATAGAGGAAAATATCGTATTTTTATTTTCAAAAAAGTCACAAGGAGCAGATATGTTAAAAAAGACAGGAATACTGATGTTAGCCATTTTTATGTTTTCTCAGAACCAATCACCGGCTCAAATTCGCGACCGCGAAAAGGTGCCGGTAGAACAGAGCTGGAATCTCGAGGACTTGTATCCGAGTTCGCAGGCATGGGAAGAAAGCAAAAAAGAACTCGTTGCCGAATTCGACAGTTTTGAGGCGTTTGAAGGGAAGCTCGGTAAATCTCCGCAAAACCTGAGCGATTGTTTGCAGTTGGCCAGTAAAGTTGAAAAAGAACTCTCCAGATTACAGGATTACGCACACCGAGCCTATGATCAGGATACCCGAAATGCAGAAACGCTGGCAAGAAAACAAGCTATATCACAGGTGGCGACCACCTTTAATACCAAAACGTCTTTTATCGTGCCTGAAATCCTTTTATTGGATAAAAAGACCATTGAAACGTTTTTGCAAAAAGACCCACAACTGGCGCCTTACCGTTTTTATTTGAACGATCTGCTGCGCCGCAAACCGCATGTTCTCTCAAAAAAAGAGGAAGCAATCATCGCCAAAGCGGGACTGATGTCGGATGCAGCGTACTCTATTTACAGCGTTTTCAGCAACGCCGAATTACCCTACCCTGAAATCGAGCTGAGTACCGGAGAAAAAGTGCTCCTGGATAACTCGGGATTTGCACGCCATCGCGCTGTACCACAAAGACCAGACCGTGAAAAAGTTTTCAAATCCTTTTTCGGCACTTTGAGTAGTTTTAAACAAACTCTTGGAACTCAACTCTACGCCAATATTAAAGCCAACATGTTTTATTCCCAGGTGAGAAATTATGACAATACGTTGACTGCGGCACTTTACCCCAATAATATACCCGAAGAAGTATATCACACGCTTGTAAAAAATGTCAACGACAACCTCGATACGTTTCATCGCTACCTGAAGTTAAAGCAACGCATGCTGGGTGTGGAACAGCTGAAATATTCAGATCTGTACGCTCCCGTGGTTAAAAACGTCGATCTGGAATATACCATTCCGCAAGCCGAGGAAATGATTACAGAAGCTTTGGCGCCTATGGGCAAAGCCTATCTCGATGCGCTGCAGAAAGCGTTTGATAATCGCTGGATCGATTATCATCCCACCATTGGAAAACGATCGGGGGCCTATTCATCGGGTTCTTCCTATGATGTTCATCCGTACATTTTGATGAACTTTAACGGCAAATACAATGACGTCAGCACGCTGGCCCATGAACTTGGACATGCTTTGCATAGTTATTTTTCCAATAAAAACCAGCCCTATCCGCTGGCAAGCTATCCCATATTCGTCGCCGAAGTTGCTTCCACGCTCAATGAAGCGCTGCTGATCCAGAAACAACTCGAAGAGATCAACGACGATAATATCCGTCTTTCGTTGTTGATGAATTATCTGGATGGAATGAAAGGCACTCTGTTCAGACAAACTCAATTTGCCGAATATGAACTCAAAATATACCAAACAGCAGAAGAAGGGACACCACTGACCGGTGAAAATCTTACCCGTATGTATGAAGAGCTGGTCAAAACCTATTATGGACACGATAAAGGCATCTGCGATGTTAATGAGACCGTAAAATACGAATGGTCCTATATCCCTCATTTCTATTACAACTATTATGTTTATCAATACGCCACCAGCTATACCGCTTCTGTTGCTCTGGTGGAAAAAATACTCAACAATGAAACCAGGATAGTTGATAAATACCTCAAATTTATTTCCTCAGGCGGGTC
>CAZSOP010000520.1:0-2911 GCA_964608385.1 uncultured Cytophagia bacterium | reverse complement strand
AAAATAGACGGTTTTTCTGACTTTTGTTATCCGTCTTTTGGCCTTTATATTTTCTTTGTGTCTCTGGGGCTCGTTTTTGTGGCATCACCGTGCCGGGTGTGGTGCAGTGTCTGCTGCCCAATGATGGTGGACAGGATGGAGGAACCACCTGCGCTGCGTGGTTATTTCAATCTCTTGGTGATCATAAAGCCCCAACGATAGGGGCGCTTTATATCAGACCAGGGCAACGCCCTGGTGATCCAAACGAACCAGAACCAAGCCCTGAAAGGGCGATGTCATGATTCCTGGAAACGGGAGTGGGATCATTGAAACGAAACAATGTTCCAGGGGTTTGGTCGGATACAATACGAATCACAAAGTCAATTAAACATTATGTCCCAGCTCATCCGCGGGCTAAAGCCCGCCTTGATTTTTGCTTTTACCGAAACCACGAGCTAAAGCTCGTGGCAATGAAAGCGATCTATTATTATTTCATAGCCACTCGCTTTAGCGCGTGTTTTTCAGCTTCTCATTCTCTGAACCGGACTTGTATCCGGCGTGGGAATACAGGAATATAATATTCAAGATGTGTTATTATTTTTCTGGTGTTTCTGCCTTATCGTTCTACAATCCCGATCAACCTGGGCACCAAGGCATTCGGGCGTTACAAGCGATTCGAGTACGGCGGTTTTCTCGCCTTAACCGGTGAAAAGGAATTTATTGAAGATGATTCCCTCCACTTTGAATCCCAAGCTCAGTTTGTTTCCGGTCGTTTGAAGAGACAGATTATGGACAACTCTTCGGCAGGCATTCTTTTCGTCGGCAAGCGGACAGAGGATACTGTTTACGGCGTTGTCGATATTGATGGTGCCATCCGCGGTGCCAACTGGCAGGCCGCTTATCAGTTTGCCCGTTCGATTGAAAGTCAGCTTGTCTATCTGTTTTAATGCATCGATATCATCATAGCGTTGATCCCGGAATGCGTTATGGATCTGGTCGGGCTGGGTGTTTTCGGGAAAGCCGTTTTCGCCCCAGATCAGTTCCACAAGGGTGGCTCTTTTATTCGCAATGTCTGTGGCGGATTCGATTTCGACGAGTGTGTTTACATTGGTTTTCTGATAAACCGGATCAATGGTTTCAAACTCTTTTTTGTTATCGTCCATTTTAACGTTCTCCGTAGCAACCAGCGGCGTACAAAAGAGGATAATGGCCGCGATGATGAATGATTTTTTCACAGAGGTCTCCTTTAATAGAGATGGATTATGCGTTTAACGGATGGCGGAATAAATTGCCTGGGCGATCCAGCCGGCGATGGGCGGGAAAAAGAAGGTACTTGCCACTCTGATGAGAGTAAACTTCCAGCCGAGAATGCCGAATTCCATCGGCAGCCGTCCCACGGCAAGCAATGACCAGCCGGTAACAAAGGCCACCATCGTACCGACGCCGGCCCCGGTGCGCAGGAGCCCGGCGATAATGGGCAAGCTGACATAGGGGCCGCCCGGCGTCAGCCCGCCGGCGAGCGTACCGATCAACAATCCGCGAATGCCGGATTCCTCACCCACCCATTTTGATAGCAGTTCATGTGGTATCAGCACTTGTGCCATTCCGGCGATGATAAAGGCAAAAACGAGCAGGGGTAAAATTTCCACAGTCATTTTATACGCCGCTTTAAGGCCGACGAGATGTTGACCCTCTCCTTTTTGATATCCGATATAGAGCAGAATGATGGCGAGAACCATCATTATCAATGTGGGAACAAGCATAGCGGATTTTCCTTTTTTAGTTGCCATAATCGATTCCGGTTTAGTGGTTTTGAGTTAGATTACGGTTGAGCTGATTGCGATGATCTATAGAGCGCAATCGCTTCAGAGGTGCGTAGATAACGGTTAAAGATCTTTAGAGAGGTTACCGATTTATCTATTTTTCTGCTTGCCAAAATTCAGGTCGGGATTTAACGAAATCCTTCATAAAAACAAGTTCCCAATCCGGTGGTAAAGATGATCATGCCGTAGAGTGCATGTTCAATGCTGACCAGGGTCAGGGATTTGCTTTTATCATAGGTTTTGCTGAAGAGATAGCCTCCCATCAGGGTTAATACAATGGCCGGCGAATTATCGTAAATAATGTGCAAAAAGGAAAAGGTCACCGTACTGACCACGATCATAACAGCGCTTTTGGCAAAAAGGTTTTTATAGCGATGGAACAGAAAGGCGCGATATAAAATTTCCTGGGGATAGGCTGAGAAAAAAGGATAGAGGCACATGACCATCAGCCAGATGATCGGGCGCTGTTTTACGAAGGTGAATAAGAGCTCCGGTTTGATATACCATGTGAGAAGTGTCAGAACGAAAAATACAGCGGCAGCGCGAATGAGTACCGTAAGCAATTGGCGTTTGTTAAAGTCCAGCTCGATTAGTTTTTTTGATCTGAACGTTTTACCTCCGAGCAGAATGAACAGGCTATAGAGAGAAACGGCAATTAATGCGGGAATGCGGGGAATAAAAAACCATTCTGTATAGACAACGAGGGGAAAGAAGATAAAGAGAATGATAAATTCCACGGCGAGCAGGATTTTTTTCAACATGAACCTGTTTTTCCTTTTCAAGGGTTTCTAGTCATCTTATACGACTTTCACATATCGTCGAATAACGATTTCTAGTCAACGCTTTGTATAATTCCGACAGGCGGCTGTTTTTTGGTTTGCATGGCCGTTGGTTGTTTTATGCAATCCCGGGATACATTCCTTCCAGGAAAGGCGGATGAAAAGCAGGATTTTGAACAATGTACACATGACCCGATATAATAAGAAAACTGTATTCTAAACACAAGCTGAAAACAACAACTCAGGCTACTCTTTTCAGACAAATCATAGAGAGATCATCGTGCGGCCGTGCCTGTCCTATGTATTTTTCGACGCTTTCGAGCAGAGCTA
>CAZSOP010000519.1:0-2943 GCA_964608385.1 uncultured Cytophagia bacterium | reverse complement strand
AGGTATATTTTTTTTCGGTTAATCATTTTCCCACCCCCTTTCCTTCAAGCTGCAACAACGGCAGAAAAGAGCCGAGGTCTTCGTCTACGATGACTTTGGTTTTGATTTTGGGTAAAATTTCCAGCATTGTTTCAAGGTATAGTCGTCGTTTGGTGACGGCTTTTGCCTTTCGATATTCTTGCCATAACGACATGAACCGGTCCGCATCACCACGCGCCCGATTGATGCGATTGGTTGCATACCCTTCCGCCTGGAGGACAACTTGTTCGGCTTGTCCCCGGGCTTTGGGTATAGCCGTGTTAAAGGCTTTCCAGGCGTCGTTGATAATACGTTCTTTTTCCTGGCGGGCTTCGTTGACCTCATTAAATGCCGGCTGTACCGGTACGGGAGGATTAACATCCTGCAAATTCACAGTAACAATGTCTATTCCGGTTTCATATTCATCCAGCAGAGCCTGTGTCAATTCCTGGGCCTTTTGAGCGATTTCTTTTCTTCTCAGAATGATAACTTCATCAACGCTGTGGTCTCCGGCCACCTGGCGCATTACTGATTCAGAGACATCCCGAATGGTTCCTTTCACATCGCGAACACGGAAGAGATAGTTTATCGGGTCCTTAATGCGATACTGAACAATCCATTCCACCAATGCGGAATTCAGGTCTCCGGTCAACATCAAGGATTCTGATGAATAATTCCGCGATGAATACTCTGTCCGGATATTCGCTTGAACCGTGCGGAATCCAAACTCTTCTTTGAATACCCGCTGTACTTTTACTTTGGTAACAGCTTCAATACCCCACGGCAATTTGAAGTGAAGACCGGGCTCTGTTGTCCGGTGATACGCTCCAAACCGTCGAAGGACGCCGACTTGATCCGTGCCGATCGTATAAAATGATGAAAACAAAATTAAGATCACCACAATACCAAGTACAACACGGAGGATGAATTTTGGGCTAACGTCGGGTATTTGAACCTGTTCACCACCGATATCGATGGTTCGACGATTCATAGAACATGTCCTTTCGTTTAATGCTGTGCTTTACAATATATACCCCAATATACGAAAAATATTCTTTGAATCAAGTATAACCGCAATTCAATTTTAAATATTTAAAGTTTTAGCAAGAGAATTCTTGATTGCTGTTATGTATATGTGTATATTAAGCGGGATTGAAATTAACAGAAAGGTAATTTACTGATGGGAATTCTATCAATTGTCCTGCAAGCGAATAAAAACTCGCCTTATTCTATTTCCGATTTTTCCAAAACATTGAAATCTCTGGAGATGCAATATGATAAAGATTTTCAGGCAGTTATTTATGGCGATTGGCAGGAGGCAATGAATCTGGCAAAGCAGCAGGGATTTGTCGCCGTGGAGGCGGATTTCAGCAACAGAGCTGTTGCTCTTAATGCCGCCCTTGAAAAAGCCGGGAATGAATATATACTTGTCTGTAACAATGAAACCGACTCGGTAGAGTTTGTGCGTTCTGCCGTAGCATTTTATAAGATGGTTATGGATCGCCATACATCCTGTAATTTGTTATATGCGGATTATGATTTAATTGACGGGGCGGAGCGCCGTGAGCGCAAGTTGCTCGAATTCCATCCGGGCCGTATACTGGAAACCTGGGATATGGGGTTTTGTTTATTGTTCCGACGGTCTTTTTTACAAGACATCGGGTTCTGCGATGAACAGTACCGATACAAGCCGGTTTATGATTTACGCCTCAAAGCGTTTGAGACAAAACAAGTGGTACATGTGTCCAATCGTTTCAATGGTACGCCCTATTATGTTTATGCTCCACAACAGGAGCATGATGTCTTTGCTTATTTAAAAGCCGGAAAAGAGATTGCGAAAGAACTGGAAAAAATCTGTACCGAGCATTTAAAGCGCAGCAACGCCTATCTGGCTCCCGGACAGAATTATAAGGCTGTGACCTATACGGAGGCAGAAGAAGAGGCCTTTAAAGATTGTTTGGTTACAGTGGTTATACCGGTTTTCAATCGCCCGGAATTTATCGGTAATGCCATTGAATCCGTACAAGCACAGACCGTAAAAAACATAGAAATTGTTGTTGTTTGTAATGGTGGAGAAGATGATCCGACTGTGGGAGCGGTAAAAGAATACATGCAAGGGGGCAGTAAGTTTCATCCTGACAAACCAACTGTTCGCCTCATTGTTCATGATATGAACAATCTCGGTTTGTGTTTCAATTCTGCTCTTCAAAGCTCAAAAGCAAAGTACTATATGCAGCTCGACTCTGATGATCTTTTATTCGAGAATGCGATTGAAAAAGTACTGGAGGTCTATGATCAAGATGATCGAATCGGTATGGTGATCGGTTCATATCAGGTTTTCGAGAAACAAAATAATGGCGACATCGCGCCAATACTTTTGGATGGTAACCCGTTCGTTGTAACGCATGAGGAATGGACAGAGGAGAATGGACGGAATAACCTGTTACGGGTTGGTGGTGCCGGAGCGCCACGATCGATAAAGATCAAAGTGCTCGAGAACATGGGATGGTTCGGCATGAATGATTCACCATATTGCCGCAACTATGGTGAAGATTACGAGTTGGTGAACAAAGTTGCCGAACATCACCGGATTGGCCGTGTCTGGAAACCTATCTACAAGGTTGTACGCCACAGCGGTGGCACCGATCATTCTATCGATCAGGTCACCATTGATGTCAATGAAAACGCCAAAGATATTATGCGGTTGTATGCGATTCGCCGGCGTCAGAAAATTAACCAGGGCGCCCCGGGGGAGAAAATCGACAAAAATCCCTTCTAGCTGAAAAACAACGACGAAAAGCTCTTTGTCAAAATCAAAGGGCTTTTTTTAACTAAATTTATATCTGCTTTGGAGACTTGTTTTCGTTTGGGAAGAAGCGAAGAAGCAATGGGGGCTTTGTTTTTCCGCAAAAAAGTTAGAACCCG
>CAZSOP010000518.1:0-2949 GCA_964608385.1 uncultured Cytophagia bacterium | reverse complement strand
TGGCGTTTCGGACTCGGAATGCGCAGCCCGTCTTCTGAAGACGTGACCATCGAATCTACAAGGCGCGCGGCCACCCGTAAATCCAGAGGCACATTGCCATGCGCATACCATAGCACAATCGGGATGCGTTTCAGGCGCAGCACCGGAGAGGCCATAATGGCAAACACTTGAATCATGTGCGAGAAACAGGCGTCATAGCGGTGTTGCGTCACCAGTCGCCGCAAAATACGGTAAAACTCAATCGCCCGGCGCGGTTCGCTATACCCCTTTTCTTTCCCCACCGACAAAACCCGCACGTTGGCCGGCGCCTCAATGCGCCCGGCCCGCATGGTCAGCACGTCCACCGCCTCGACCCGCTCCGCGACCTTGCTGACCCAATGGCTGGCAAATCCTAAAAAGGGGTCGTCTGCATCTGTGGCGATATTAAACCATAAAAGCCGCATGTCAATCCTGACTAATGTTAAATTCGATTTTCACTCTTCGACTCCGCTCAGAGTGACAAGGACTTTCACTGCTGTCATCCTGAGCGGAGTCGAAGGATGTTGTCCTATTTCCAGGAATTCAACAGTGTCAAATCAGTTTTCAGCGTCCCGATGCCAGAGGCGCTCTGCCATCATGTTCGACAAAGGTCTCCCACCAAAGGCCCAGACAGATCGCCTTCCAGCCCAGCACCCAGCGATTGTGCCGACCCTCTAAATACTCCCGGGTCGTGTTCCTGATGTATGCGAGATTCACGTCTTGCAACTCAGACAGAAAGCGGCTGCCGCGGCCTGCCGTATAATATTCCACCAGGGTCCGCAGTTCCGGCACATCGCGCAGCCAGCGGTAAAACGGCAGCGAGAACCCCTTTTTGGGGCGATAGATGATCTCGCGCGGCAAATACTGCTCGAACGCCTTTTTGAGCAGATACTTCCGCGTTGTACCTCGAATTTTCAACGAGGTCGGAAGTCGGTGCGCAAATTCCACAATATCCCGATACACCAGGGGCGACCGGCATTCCAACGAATTCGCCATGCTCATCCGGTCCACTTTCGTAAAAAACAACTCCGGCAGCAAGCCGCGAAACTGAAACCGCAGAATCCGGTCTAAGCTGTCTTCGCCTTCATCGGCGCTTACCGCCGAACGGCGCAAGTTCAGCAACTCAGTCATCACTGGTTCAGACAACAAGGCGGCTAAACTGGCATCGCCGGTCAGGGCCTGAAAGCGGGCAATATCATCTGGCTCCGCGGCCGCTTTGAGCAGGCGCTGCACGCCGCTGACATAGCGATAGAACCGGGGCGAAGCCGCCAGATGCTGTAACGGAAGATGGCCGCCGATCCAGGCCCCAACGGCTTTGAGCCGCTCAGGAGCGCGCGTGTAGCTTTCCAACACCCGCCAGGCCAGATACCAATCATAGCCGCCAAACAATTCATCGCCCCCATCGCCGGTCAGCGCCACCGTAACGTGCTCCCGCGCTTTTTTCGACACGAAATAGGTCGGGAGAAACGATTCATCGGCAAACGGCTCTTCTAAGTGCCAGATCAAGCGCGGAAGGGCTTGAACCACATCAGCCGGCCCGATCCAAATTTCGTGGTGCTCGGTGTTCAGCGTGGCCGCCACCTGCCGGGCCTCGGCCGCCTCAGAGAGATACGGATCGTCATAAATGACCGTAAACGTTTTGACCGGATGATCAAAAAACCGCCGCATCATCGCCACGACCGCGCTGGAATCCGTCCCGCCGCTCAAAAACGCCCCGACCGGCACGTCCGCGATAATGTACTTTTGAATACACTCTTCTAACCGCCTGACCAGCTCGCGCTCGGCTTCTTCCGGTGAGATTGCGACCTTCTCATCAGGCAGCGTCCAATAGGCGGCAACCTGCTGCGCGCCCGTTTCCATATTCAGCCGCAGCATCTGACCAGGAAGCAGTTTGTCAACCTCCTTGAAGACACACAAATGCTTGACCGGACGCGAAAACGCCAGAAAGGAATGAATTGCCAACGGGTCGAGCGCGCGGGACACTCCACATTCGTGCAATAACGGTTTCAATTCAGAGGCAAACGCCAGGAATTGCGCTTGATGCGTATAGAACAGCGGTTTTTCGCCCACCGGGTCTCTGGCGAGGTAAAAGAGCTGACGGGGGAGGTCTACCAGCGCAAAGCCAAACATGCCTTTCAGATGCGTGACAAACTCCTCGCCCCACTCCTCATACGCATGTACGATGACTTCCGTATCAGTGCGGGTGCGGAACTGGTGGCCTTTTGCCCGGAGCGTTTCGCGTAATTCCAGAAAATTGTAAATTTCGCCGTTCAGCGCGACCCACACGGTTTCATCTTCATTGCAGAGCGGCTGGCGCCCGGTCACCAGATCAATAATGGCAAGCCGCGCCGTCCCCAGGGCAACCTGCCCGTTACTCCACACCCCCTGGTCATCCGGCCCGCGATGCGTGAGCCAGCCCAGCATCCGCGCTACCGTGTCCTGCTGCACGGCCGCCCCTTTCAGCTTCACAATGCCCGCAATTCCACACATAAGCCGCCTGGTCCCCTGTCAAGCCGTTCGCACCGCGTGCGCGGTTTGTTCCCATGCCCCGATAAGCTGCCGGAGATACTCTGCTTCCTCATAGACATACGCTTTGGCGTGCTGCCGGGCCGCTCGCCCCATTGCTCGCGCCCGGTCCGGCGAATCCAGCAGCGTCAGGACATGCCCGGCCAATTCGTCCGGCCGGGTAAACGACGAGGTGATAAACCCGGTCCGGCCATGAACCACCAACTCCTTTGCGCTGACAAACGGCGTGACAATAATCGGCGTTTCCATCAGATACGATTCCAGCAGCACGCGCGGCACGCCCTCCTGCCACGAGGGCAGCAGCGTCCCCCGCGCCAGGGCGTACCAGCCCCGCAGGGCCGCAATCGGCTTGTTTCCAGATCGGAAGAGCGTCGTGTAGGGAAAGAGTGTAGATCTCGGTGGTCG
>CAZSOP010000517.1:0-2963 GCA_964608385.1 uncultured Cytophagia bacterium | reverse complement strand
GGCGGCGATCAGCATGAAAAAGACAGCCGCCCGCCGATTGCCGGTACCTTCGCTGATCAGGGCCGTTTCGGACAATGCGTGCGCTTTGGCCCGGGGAATATCTTTAGACGCAATAATTGTTTGATGTCCGTATTTCTGAGACAGATCATAGCCGATTCTGGCAAGCATGGCTTCGCCATAATGATCGTGCGGATACCAGGCAAAGGCCAGCAGCACCAGCACCGCAATGATCACGGGCTGGATTAGTTGAAAACGTTTATTATTAACGTCGGCTTGCGCCACTGCGAGGTTTCTGCCCAGCAGCACTCTCAACTGATGGCCTAACGGGGTGCTCGCTCGCTGGCTTTCCTGGGTTTTTTCGTGAGGGACTTCGTCTGCGTGGCGAGGTTTACCCGAGGCCAGGGCGGCCGCGACAATCTCAGCCCCGACGGCATCCGTATACCGCTCTCCGAGCGATTCTTGCAACACCGTCAGAAATTGACTCCGCCAAAAAAATTCTCGATTCTGCAGTTTGCGTAATCTGGTGAGGACGTCCGGCGCAACCTGTTGCGCTTGCAACTGTTGTAATACCTCGTCTGTGATTTCAAACGGAAAATAATGAGCATCCCGGCGATATACGTTTGTAATCGCCTGGCAGGCGTTCGCCAATCGTTCTTCCGTCGTATGTCCATCGTTCTTAGATGCGCGCTGCGTCCACGTCTCCAACGCTTGCAGAATATATTCAGCCGGATTGTTGTGCTCAGTGGAGGAGATGGCGGCATGGTGTTCAAAGTAAGGAACTACGTCCCGGGTATCGCCCAGGTAGACGATATTCCCGCCTTTATTCAGCACGAGCAGCCGATCTAATTTGACAAACGCCTCCCGGCTCGGTTGATGAATCGTCAGAATAATCGTGATTCCGGTCGTCTGGCAGAGGGTTTTGAGCGAGGTGATCACCGTATTGGAATCCACCGATGACAGGCCGGAGGTCGGTTCATCTAAAAACAAGAGTAAGGGATTGCGAATTAATTCATGCGCAATATTGACCCGTTTTCGTTCCCCGCCGCTCAGGGTCTTCGTCTCGGGCGACCCGATTTGATTATCCAATAAGCTTTGCACTTCGCTGTCGGGAAACCCCGATTTTTGACAGGCATCTCGAATAATGTACGTGCGCAAATCCTTCTCGACGCCGATATAGCGCAGTCGAAAACAATAATCCAACGATTCCCGGACAGTCAGTTGGGGGATCAAGGTATCATCCTGCGGCACATAGCCGATCTTCGTCCCCAGTAAGCGGCGTTCTCCGTGCACGTCGAATTTCGGCAGGTCAAAGGCATCATTAATAAACACATGTCGTTTATTGTTTGCCGAAGAAACATACCCGCTCAAGAGATTTAAGAGCACGGTTTTGCCAGCCCCGGAAGGCCCCATAATCCCGGTCAGCGTTCCTGCTTCGGCCCTGAAAGACACGTTGTTACACAGGATGCGCTCCTCTCGTTGCAAGCCCTTCCAGATGCGGGCGGAGGTTTTCAGGTTATAGGCCGCCAGCGTTATCCGCTCTTCGCCATAAAAAAGCTGACGCGGCAATTCCTCCCGTCTGCCCCGCACATCTATGGTTTCGCCCGGGGCCAGTTCGCGCCAGGCGCGCCACGAGCGTTCACGCGCAGCATCATTGATAAAAAACCGGTCTCCGATGTGATAGAGCACCGTTTGACCGGCAAGCGGGATGCGTTCAACGTCAGCATGCCCGATGTGTAAGGGAGAATGGCTCTCCGTCCGTGGATTCGACATCAAATCCTCTGAAGGTAAATGAGTCATGTTCTCGACTTGAGGCTTCCGCACCTCCCGGTTGACAAGGCGAGAACATGACGTTGACAGCTATGGTTCCGTCGTTAGTCCAGGCTCTTCCTACTCTCCAGCAAAACACTCATGCAATGGCAGTTCATTTTGAATCGTGGGGCAGAACATCCATTCTACGCGAATGGCTTCGCCATAGCTCCAGCCTTTTGACGATTTGATGCCAAGATCGAAGCGTCCTTTGATGAAGAAATAGCGTCCTTCCTGGGGTTTTCCGAGAAAGTTGAGGATATGAATCGTTGTTTCAAGCACTGAGAGTTTATCCCTTCCCATTTCAACGGCAAATAACACCCGCCTGGCTTGCTGCGCTTCAAGTAAAATATCGTCTGTTTGCCCTCCCTCACAGGTCCAATCCGGTTCGAGCACAAACGGACTTGGCGCTGTGTCAGGCAGGTTATAGATGCAGTCGGCTTCGCCGATATTAATCATGTAATCCGGGTTATTGACATCCTGAATGAAAAACTCAAAGTCGGTTTCGGTTAACTTCAGATCTTTCTCGTTATCGTTTTTGAGTTCCGCAACAATATTCAGATGATGGACGGCCCGTTCATCGGTCGGATACACCTCGACGCTTTCGATGCGGATCACCCCGATATTTTCAATAATATCAGCAGTATTTTGAGCTGTTGCGAACGAAACTATGCTCAACACTAACGTCATCGTCAGGACAAATACTTGAGTTGCTTTGTGCATAAATCTTTTCTCCTTTTTTTGTAATTACGAATGGTGCCTTATCATAACATGTTTCAACGTCTCTCACAATTATCCTCCTCCAGTTTTTGTTTTCCGGGAATCACCCCCTTTGGTCCCAATCCGTTCAACTCGACTTATTGTGGACAATGCACGGTAAAATCCCAATCTGTACAGGATGGCCCGACAAAGTCACAGCGGGAAGAAACCGTAATGTCTAAGGTTGTTGCCGCGCCGGAATACGACAACGTCTGCGTCCCTGAAGCCCCGGCACACCCGGTATCATACAGCACCTGATCTTCATATTCGATCACGATCCGGTCCGGTTCCGTGTACGTTTCGTATGTCAATTGAAACGTTCCTGAAGAGGTTCCCATTTCGGCCACATAATGATCTGAATGGGGAATGACGATGTTGCGGCCGACCTTCAGGGCGGG
>CAZSOP010000516.1:0-2975 GCA_964608385.1 uncultured Cytophagia bacterium | reverse complement strand
CAAGTTTCATTATTAACCATTTTTTCTCGGCGTTTCTTGACGTTTTCTCAGCGGTTAAAAAAGTACTCATTATTCGGAAGAACCAGATTCTTAAAAGAACCGTTTTATGTTCTCAAACCACTCGTACCATTTTTTTCTCTCTTTTTTTCTCCGAGTAACTCTGTGGTTATTTTTTTATGCTTATAAAAGCTATTTTGGACGTTTTAGCCGGCTTAAAATTCAAGCGATCATTAATATTCTTGCACGGATTTCGATATAATGAGATAATCAATTCTTCTTATATAACACTCCCCTCTAACGCATTCGCTTGCGCATCTGGCCCTTATATTTGGCCCTGATGTGTAAAAAGAGCTCTGAATACAGGGACGTTTTAAAATCGGGGAAGGCAAAATCCACAGGCACATATCGGCCGCAGGTATAGTGGTAGGTAACATCAGCATAAATACCGTGATCGAGATAAACTTTGTGACCATTATATTTTGCCGACGCCAGTACAAACTTGTCGTAATCCATATAACCCGGATCAAGGTTTACCTTACGGTTTCCTTTTAAGGAAACATGTTTTTCTATCTCATTACACTCAAGCTTGATCGCAGGGAGTTCCTTCGGATGAATTAAACCATAAAATGAAATGAATTGACGGTAAATGGGACGACCCATCTCCGAAACATAATAATCGGTAATATCAAAATTAAAAATTTTACTCTTGTAATCCGTTTTGCCGTAATACGCTTCGAGACGGGAGAACGCCTCGTCCCGCAAGGACTCATCGCTGTATAAAACCCCCAAAACGAGTTTTACGGGTAAAGGATCAACCGGTTTCATTCTCTTTTTCCTTTTGCGACGTATACAATCCCCATTGTTTTTCCAACGCCAAATTTTGCGGTAATTTTTCCAATGCCTGCTCAACCCATCGAGGGTCAATGCCAAAGAGCTCTTTTATTCTCAGAGCCAGCCCGGCTTTAATGCGTTCCTTGTATTTTCCCTGGATGGTGGAGATTTGCAGATAATCATTATGCAGATAAATCATCTGGTCATTATCGACTCTGGTCAGACAAACACCGTGCATGGTACGCCGGTAAAAGGAATCCAGCCAATAGGCTTTAAAGGCCTCATCCGTGACGGCATGATTCCTGAAACAATAGCGCCATTTTTTTTCCTGACGATTAAATGTATAAAGATGATATTGTTCCATCCGGCGATCAAAAAACATCTCAACCCCGGTATATTCCGTATGATAAAGGCGAGGTTGATCAGGATCCATCTTGAAGGGCTTGTGCAATAGATAACCCGGATCCACCAGATAAGCGGTGTGTCCCATTTGTACCACCAGGGCGCAGTGTTCATTGGGCCGGTTGCGCATGTGGGCAATAACCGGATAACAGTGAAAACCATGATGCATAAGAATAGACTGTAAAAACCAGGTCAGGGAAAAACAAGTGCCCCCCAATCCATATTGCAAATGATCTTCGAATACCTCTTCCGGTTTTCGAATCCGTTCTTCAGAACGAAAAAATTGATTGACTTTAATGATCTTGCTGATGTTTTCATACGGAAAACCGGAAAAATGACGCAATATCTCTCTCAACAATTGGATCTCGGCACTCTGCGGCTGAATACCGTAATGACGCATAAACGCCTGAACGCTATCTTTATGATTTTCGATTCGAAATGATGATTGCATAGTATCGTTATCCGGTTGCTAACTTTATAATATACAGATTTAAATGGCGGAATACAAGCAACGTCACGCGGAGACAACCATGACACAGGTAAAATCAAATTGTCCCTAAAAAGCGACACATTGCTGAAATTGTATGTCCTCCACAATCAGACCACCCGTCTGTTACCCTCGGGTTCAACATAACACAGAATTAAACCGCTTCCGTAAAAAATACCCCTGTCGGAAAAAACTATTTAAAATTATTAAAAACAATATATTAAAACAAAAAATCGCTGCTATCCAAATCAGATAAAATGACTCTGATGAAAATGTTAAATGAAGCCATGCCGCAAAAGTTCCGGCAAAAAGAGGCTGTATTTGGTATGATAATTGCATAATGTCGAATAGCTATAACCCATAATGGAGAATTAAGATGAAAAAATATCCATTCCTATTCACATGTCTTGTTTTGTTTTTGATTTTATATACCTATCAGGCGTCTGCGCAGTTTGACAACCTGGACAGAGATATTGAAGCCATAACCATGACGGCGGATCAATTTCCAATTTTCAACGGCGTGCCGTTCGATCAGCTTTTTCTTTATGCTTTTGACAAAACCACCAACAGCTGGGCACAGATACCATTTCAATTCGATGATGTGGATGATCAGGAACACTATTTTGCAGAAACCGATCAAATCCTGGATGATTACGATGAACTTACATTTATGGCACGGGATGCAGGTGATTCCAGCACGGTTGCCAGCTGGATTACCGATATCAGTTCTCAGGGATATAACCGTTATGAAATAAAAATCACCGATAGCGTTGATCCTTCCCGCTATGCCTGGGTCTACCTATATCGCTCTGCTACCCTAACCTATGTTGCAGATGACCTCCTCTCCTATAACAATACCACAAATCAAATCACATCTTCCTATTATCAGCTGGGATTGAACAGCGATGGAACGCTTAATGATCTCCTGATCACAGCTGCCGGCGGTGGCAATGGGGTTGATATTATTGATCGCGAAAAAATTCGCTCCAGCGGCCAATACAATACTTACAGTTACACCTTCACCGAGGAAGATATGACCCTCAACAATGTCCAGATCAAAGACGGTACCGTTCGGGTACTTCGCCAGGTAGACATATCCTTTTCCCTGTTCGATCAGGTAGCGGAAAAGGATATAACTGAAAAATACTATGATCGTTTCTCCATTACCGGCGGAAGTTATGGACATATCCGGGCCGATTACGGAGATCGGAAGAGCACACGTCTGAACTCCAGTCACGTGAAACGGATCTCGTAT